>URQL01000010.1 GCA_900550005.1 uncultured Erysipelotrichaceae bacterium | reverse complement strand
ATTAGCTAAAGGCATCCCACTTGTATACAAACTGCTAAGTGTTCTAGCAAAACGTGCACTATAGATAACTTTAAATAATTTACCAAACAAAGCAATATGTACTTTACGATAATCAACTTGTCTTCTAACTTGAGGTATTCCTAAAACCGTACGAATAACCACTACGAAGACAATGACCCCCATAATTAAGAAATACCAATCATTGATCATAAAATCAGAAAAAGCAATTAAAAATTTTGTAATTGCAGGTAAGTCATCCATTTGATCAAACAAAGACTGAAACTGTGGTAAGATAAACGTTACAATCAAAATAACAATAATTACACACAAAACAAGCAATACTGCTGGATAAGTCATGGCTGAACGAACTTGTTGGTTCAACTTATTTTCTTTTTCATATTGTAAAGCTAAACGATCCATAACTTGATCCAAATTCCCATTACCTTCACCTGAACGTAACATCCCAATCATTAATTCAGGGAAACATTGTTTACTCTCCATAGCTTCTGATAAAGATATCCCTTTACGCATATCTTGCAAAATGGATTCGTATACTACTCTTTCATCTTGAGATACCCCTTCTTGATGAGAAAAAATATTTAATGCTTGTACTAAAGAAATACCTGAAGCAAGTAAAGTTGAAAGTTCTCGACAAAAAACAGCCAATTGTTTCGTTTTAAACTTTTTATAACCTTTAGAACTTGTTAAATCTTTTGCATCAATTAAAAACAATCCTTGACCCTTTAGTTCTTCATTCAAAGCTACTTCACTTGTTATTTCTAATGTTCCTCTATGTATTTTCCCTTGCATATCTTTAGCACGATATTTAAATTGAGCCATAACTTCACCACCTTATAATAAACCTATATACCAATTCATCATTTCATTTCCAATAAATAACGCAACAATTAATCCAATGGCTAAATAAGGACCAAAAGCAAAATGATCCTTTCTATCCAATTTTTTAGTAAGTAACATATAAGCACCATAGCCACCACCAATAATCAACGCAATAAACATGGCAATCACAATCGCTTTAACCCCTAATAAAAAACCAGATACTGCCATTAACTTAATATCCCCACCACCAAAGGCACCAGGAATAAGAATCGTTAAAACAAGCATAGGTACACTAATCACTACACTACCAATTAATCTTTCAACCATATCCAAATCTTTATTAACAAAACAACTTATAATCGCTAAAACTATAATCAAAATATGAAAACGATCATAGATCATTTGTGTATCTAAATCAATATAAGCAACAACCATTAAAATACAAATAAAACTAAAAGCAAGTAACCCTTCTAAAGAAATAATACCTAAACTTCCATCATTATAAAAATAAACGCAGCCCATAAACGCTGCTCCTCCAAGTATTTCCACTATCAAACTACGAACAGGTATCTTTTCATGACAATTTTTACATCTTCCTCTTAGCATTAAATAACTGATTACTGGAATCAGCTCCATAGCACCTAAACTATGTCCACAATGATCACAATGACTTCGCCCTCTAACAATGCTTTCACCTCTAGGCAAACGATCAACAACCACATTTAGAAAACTAAAAATGCAAGCGCCAAAGAAAAATCTCCATATCCACAAAAATATCTCTAAAGTCATCAACATCTTAATCACCTGTATCCATCATTTGACTTTCGCGATAAACCTTATATCCACCTTGATTAGCATTATACCAAACACTATACCCTTCTTCTTGGTAAATAAATTGTTTCACCTCTAAAGTCGTTTCATCCGTTTCCAAAATCCAAAAATCACCAGGAACCTTACTTAATTGAATCACATCATCATAAAGACCCTCTTTGATATGACCTGGAGTCGTCACATCAAAAAGTTCTTCTCCTTTACCATATTGTTCCTTCGCTAAAGATACAAAAGCCATCCTTACCGTTTTAGCATGACCTAATGCTACCCTAGCATCTGCTTTATACATTAGTTGCAATACTCCTGGTACCACAATCACCACAACTAATAATAAACAAACAAAAAAGAGTAAAACTCTTTTCACGAAATCATATTTAGTTTTTCTCTTTACTGTATGATCCATTTTCGTTTTACTCTCTTTCTGTTAGTTTTGATTAATTATTAACCATTATTTGATTCAGATGGTGTAGTAGTTTATTTTTTGTCTGTTACTGTATATTCTCCATTACTATATGTACACACTTTTTTCTTATCAGTATATACTAGTTTTGTAACTTTAGCAGATCCAATTTCAATACCACTAATTTTTGTGTCATCAACTTCAGCAAGTGCTGCAATTTTTTTCACAGTAACTATATCTGTATCTTCATTAGTTCCAACTGTTACACTTCCACCAACATCTACTTTTGCATATGCTTCATCAACTAATGTTTGAGTAGCCATTACTGCTTGTCGAGTTTTAGCGATAACATCTTTTTCTTTTGCTTTATCAATATATCCAGTTAAAGTTGGAATTAATAAAGCAGCTAAGATTGCTAAGATAACTAATACAACGATTAATTCAACTAGCGTAAACCCTTTTTTATTGTTTTTTCTTAATTCTTTAATTAATTTCATTTGCTCTCTCCTTCTAATTCTAAAGAATTTAACAATTTTTAGTGAGTAAAAATACACTTAAAAAGCGATATCCATCACTAATTTCTATTTTAGTATATTTATATTGAAAATTCTAGTTATTTTGGTCACATTTTGCAATTTTTTAGGATAAATTGTCAATTTTATAATACTTTAATTCAATACTAAGATAGTGGCTCATCATTGATTCCTAAAAAATATAATATTGTACTTTTTTTCCACATATTTGATGTGGTAATAGAAGCATCTAAATCGGTTATAGGTGTTACAACGACTTTATTTTTAAAGCTAGAATAATTAGCTTCCCCTGTTACTTCACTTGTTTTATAAACTAAATATTCTTGAGTTTCATTAAAATATAAACCAATATGCCCTTTACCGTCATTATACATAATAAAATGGACTTTAGCTTGAGGTGAAACAACAGCTAAGAAATAACTATTGTCATTATTTAGATTTGATACTTCTGCAAGATTTGTTATTTCTTGATAAGAATTTACTAAAGTCGTTGAATCTACTTTGTTATCCGCTCCATCAATATATGTTCCGTCTTTGCTTGCAAATGTATAATGAGTTGTTCCTCCTACCCAATGGCTAGGATCCGTACCGTAAGCATCATCTACCTCAGTTTGAACAGCAGATAGAAGACTACGAGTTTGAGCAATCACATTCTTTTCTTTTGCTCTATCTATATATCCTGTAAGGGTTGGGATTAATAGTGCTGCTAAGATGGCTAAAATGACTAATACGACAATAAGTTCAACTAAAGTAAACCCTTTTTTGTTATTTCTATTAAATGCTTTAAATGATTTCATAAATATTTCCTCCTTATCCATAAGAATTCATTACAAAGATGTAGTTTAAAACATTTAGTTTAAAATTTCTAGCTATGTTTCTTATCTTAGTTCTATTATTTTTAAATCATCTTAATATAAACAAAAAAAAGAATGGAATTGACCATTCTCTACCAATTTAAGTTGCGTTGCACTTACTTCATGAGCATTAGTTGCACCATAGGTATATCTACAATATTTACCATTATCTTTATAAATAACTTTTGTAACTTTACCTGTATTCGTTTTGCTCGTTCCACCCGATCCAATTTGTACTTTAACAATATTATCTCTAGATACTTCAGCTAAATCCGCTATTTCTTGATAAGTAATATCCGGTTGTGTTGATCCATCTCCTTCAATTCCAACATAGACATCAACAGCTTTATTTGCATAAGCTTCATTAACTAAAGTTTGTGATGCTTGTACCACTTGTCTTGTTTTAGAAATCAAATCTTTTTCTTTTGCTTTATCGATATAACCTGTAAGTGTTGGAATTAATAAAGCAGCTAAAATAGCGAATATGATAAGTACAACTATGAGTTCTACTAAAGTAAAACCTTTCTTATTACGTTTGTTATTCATTATTTTCATCTCGATATGTAAGTTTTAATTTAATTGTAACCTATTTCAAATAAAAAAGAACTTAACTTTGTGTTAAGTCCTTGATTGTCGTTTGATTACTTACAGTAACTTCATTTCTAAATTCTAGTATTTCACTTTCACTTGTAAGTAGATCACTACATGCTTGATCTTTATAGAGCTCTACTGTAGCGATAATTTGATTAGTTTTATCTCCTGGTTGAATGGTATCTGGCAAAGAATATGTCACTTTTAAATAGTTTCCCATGTAGAAGCCACTACCGTAAACCGTACTTACAGCTCGTGCAATAAATCCATCATCATTTTGATATTGATAAGTTCCATCACTGTCATTTCTAAAGTAATAACGTTTTAATAATTGTCCTGAATCAACAGGATCTACAGTAGCATTGGCCTGTGAGCCAATATAAATAGTTGTTTTTTGACAACCTTGTGTACTAAGTAATACCACATAACCTTCATTGTTAATGTATTCTAAAGTAGTCCCTGATGAAGCACTGGCTTCTTCGGATAGTTCAAGGCTATTGTAAATTTTAACGTAATTATTAACTTCGTTGGCTTCGCCTCTTAACTCTGTCATGACCGTATCTAAAATAGATTGTGCATATTGATCTTGTTGTAAACGATAAAAGATTTTCGTTGCAGCACTTAAAGTAGGTGCAACGAAAGCTAAAACAATGAGCATCAAAGTAATAGCCATAATACTTTCAACTAAAGTAAAACCTTTTTTATTGTTCATCATCTTGACCCCCTATCTCATAAACATA
Source organism: uncultured Erysipelotrichaceae bacterium (assembly GCA_900550005.1). Taxonomy (GTDB): domain Bacteria; phylum Bacillota_I; class Bacilli_A; order Erysipelotrichales; family Coprobacillaceae; genus Beduini. Next base: position 14,997 of record URQL01000010.1, on the reverse strand, counting down.
GAAAGTCATTGTTTGTAATTGATTTTTTGTATCTGTGTAAGTAAATTTTTTTTGAGCTAAAGATGCATGAATGGTAAAAACTTGATTCCCGACAACGTTCATTTCTTTATAAGTAGCAACAAATCGAAAATCATAATCTTCTTTAGAAGTAATTGAGGTTTTATTTAAAGCTTCAATAATTTTTACGTTATCTGCACGGGTTTGTTTATTTTTATTCATGGATGCTGTGGCATAAGAAATAGCCCCTTGTAAAATTCCAATCATAATAAGGAAGACAAAGACACTGGCCATAACTTCAACAATACTTTCACCAGCATTGAATTTTGTTTTTGGATTCATTAGCTATTTCCTCCTTCGTCTTTAACTTCCTTAAATACAGATGAATTGGTTTCATTTGTATAGGTATAATTAATCACTGATCCTTCACTTGGGTTACAAATAGAACCATTAGAACTTCCATATCGCCAGTGCTCACCATCCCAAACAATCGTTTGGCTATCATAGGTGAAAATAAGGTTATAGGTTTCTTCACGTGTAAATTCGTAGCTATAGGTATAACTTACATCTTCATAGTAAGCAATGACATCTACATACAAGTTATATTGGCGGATTCCTGTTTTTTTAAGGCTTTCTATTTGTGAAGTATAGCTTCCATCCGACTTTACTTGTAACGATCCATCCGACAAAGTGTCTTGTTCATTATCATTACGATCTTTATATAAAGTCATAGCTAAATTACCATAATTAGCAGGTAAATCACTTTTTGATTTATCATTTAAATTTGTAGACTCTAGCATGAAATGATATTTTGTGTCTTCTGTACCATCGTAAGTCGCATATAAAGGGTTATCTAAAAAAGAATTAGCAAAAGAATAAAGACTATCTAAAGCATCTGTGTCTTCTTTTTTATCGTATTTTAATAATTCTTTTTTGACGATTTCTCCATAACTTTTAGATAATTGATAAACACGTTCTTGTTTTAAACGAGAAGTGGAAGAGGAAGTAAGAAGTCCTGCAGTGTAAATGATTGCTGCACCAAAAGCAACAAAGAAAGCAGAAACACATAAAACAATGACCATGGATAAGCCTTTGTTTTGATTTTCTTTTAATGTTTTCCATCTTTTAGCCATATTCTTCTTCCTTCCTTTTATTTCCATTTAACATCTTCTTGATCAGATTCTACATAATCGCTGTTTTCTTTAGCTAATGTTTTAACTTTAACATTACTTGTAACAGATAAATTAGCTGGTGTAACTACAATACCTGTTTCATCTTTTAATGTTCTTGCATCAGGTAGAACAAGTTCATAATAATAAGTTCCATCTGCTTTATGAGTAATTTCTACACGTGCAGCTAAAGTTAATTGATAACTAAAGATACCTGTACTTGCTTGATAAAATGAAGCAATGTCTACTTTGTAATTGTTTGAAGTGAAAATTTCAACATCTTCTTGTTGGTTATTTTTCTTTTTATTTGCACTTAAATCAACCCATACCCACTCTTCTTGTTTTGTTGTTTGATTTATTTGTTTCATGTATTCTTGTACTTTATAACTATCGTTATCTTTAAGGATACGTAATGAAGAAGAAATTGGTGTTGTATTGGATGTATTTTCTTGATCAACAACACTACCACTTAAATCAAATTGGTACCCTTCAGCAAGTTCTACTTGATCAAATTCAATTTTTTGATGTTCAATTTTCCATTTTTTATCTACACCTGGTACATCTGGGTTAGTCACCACATTAACTTTAACATCTTCACTTACAGTATCAGAAGTAATCGATGGTTTAGCTAATTTAACATAAGGTAATTGAATACCAGAGCTTTGTGTCCAAGCAGATGATACATTTCCTCCACCTGATGAAATACGTGTATAGAATACGATCCATTTACCTGCATAATTAATTGATAATCCTTCTATTTCATGATGATAAGTTTGTGATGAAACTTGATCCATCTGTACTGGAGCATCAATTGCATAAGTCGTTATATAGTTTCCTAATTGACTTAAAGAAGAACTGTCTGCTTCTGCTTTCGTATTGTAAACATATGCTTTAAGTAAGTAAGCACTACCTCCAGGAGGAATACTACCACGATCAGCTTGAATATAAAGACTTAATCCATTTTGTTTAAAGACATCTGCAGCCATAGGTTGATCTTTACTGTAGATCCATCTTGGATCCCATGTCACATTAGGTGCAACTAAACGGCTTGGAATCGTTAATTCATAAGTAATACCTGGTACACTATCTAAATAATCTGAATTATCACTTGCTAAAGCGATTAAGTAGATGACTACTTTTTTACCTGCATATGTCTCTAAATTAACTGTTTGTGTATAAAGTCCACCGTTTGTTGTATCGACATCAACAACACTACCTAATTTAATTGGATCTTGTAAGACATCATTTTCATATATACGAATATAAGCTTGATATCCTTTGCAATTCATTTCATCCGTTAAAGAACTCCATTGAATTTGATAATTTAATTCATTATCATCCATATTTTTAACAGTTGGTTGTCCTGGTGCCGTTAATCTTTGTTTTACTTTAAATGCTTGTTCACTACTTAAACCAATATTTGTGCCTAAACCTAACCTCGTTACTTTTAAATGAACTTGTGTGTAATTCCAATTAGAAGCATCCACACTTAGTTCTCTACTATGTCCATCATAATCTGTATTAATAATGACTTCATGGCCATTATTATCAATACCTGTTAAAGCAACTGAATAATTGTATGTCGTTGTAGATGGTAAAGATTGATCCCATTTGAAAATGTAGTTAGTTCCACTTTCTTCTAATTGATCACTAATAACTGGTGCTGGTAGCCACGTAAATAACGAACCACTTGGTTTATATTGATATCCAATAAAATCTTTAGAAGCATCCGGCATCGAATCATACATTCTATCTAAAGTTGTAGATTGGATATATTTCCATTGGATGTTGCCCTCATTATCTAATCCATCATAGACTTTTGTACTATATTTTTTATTACTAATTGCTTGTTCATCTGTTATTTCATGATAAGTGTAGAATGGACCTAGTCCGGATGATGCATACCATACGCGAACATTAATATCTTTCGCATCTTTTATTACTTCTGGCAAATGTACAAACGTTGTAGAAGCACTACCTCCTGAAACCATTAGCACATCTTGACTAGCAAAAGTAACAATTTCATCATCTAATGTTCCAATCAAGTCAACACGATAAATTGGTGGGGTATTACTTGTTGTTGATGTACTTAACGTAACATTGATTTCTAGATCTTCTATTGATGTACCACTCTGTTCTATTTTTACACTACCTGTTTGATTAATTCCAATTTCAGGTTTTGTATCCGTAATACTAATTGGTGTTGTAACAATAGCTGAAGATTTAACATTATTTTGATTGATACCATTGATAACCGCCTGAGATACCATTTGTGTAAGATATCTAGAAGTATTATTTTTACCATTAATAGTAGGAGTAAGATTTTTACTATTAATTGTAACACTACCAAAATTAGGTATATTTACATTAACTTGCCAATTGTCAAATCTTGCATTACCTTGATCATCTGTTTTCATATAATCATCAATATTGTTTAAACTAAATTGGAATTGATAACTTGAATTATAAGATGGTTTAATAAGCTCAACCCTTACCTCTGGGTCAGGTAAAATATAACCTAATTCTTGATCAGTCAATGTATACCAATTTGATGATTCCACATCATCATATTGGCTTACTGCTCTTACTTTAATAGATAATTTACTATTTTGTAAGTCTTTTGGTATGTCAAATGAATCATTTTCACTATAAATACGTCTTGTATACATTTTCCCATTTCCACTTACTTCTATATCATAAGCAAATGGATCACATAATGTGTCATCAAATTTACCTAATAACTTACTAGGGGTAATATCCATTGAAATATGTCCATTAGCAATTGTCGCTTCAGCTGCTTCTATTGATTGCAATACTTTTGTACTATCATTATTTATAATAATTCCTTCAACATTACGCCAAGTGTTACGAGCACTTGTAAATGTTGTATTATCCATCTTTGATACGACCTCATTTAGAATGAAATCTGTACTGTATCCACTGATACTTGTATCATCAATATAATACAACACTTTTCCAGTAATTACACCTTTTGCGTTCTTAATATACCCATCCTCATCAATATATTCTGTTTTCCCATCTACTTGAGGCGTTAATTTATCACCATTATAAGTATCAGATGTTTTACGATAATTACCACCTTCATACTTTTTAAGATTTTCATCATTCCAATCTATAGAATAATTGATGGATGCAACAAAATATTGTTGTTTCGTAATATCGTACATAAAGAAGGTATTCATACAATAACGGCCTAAAACTTTGTAATTGCGTTGAGTATGTTGGTCCCATCGTAATGTATATAAACCGTCTTCTTTATAGCCATTTTCAGCAAGTCCACTTCCTTGACCTAAAGAATTTGATCCTTCTCCAATTCTCACATTTGTACATCCCCAACTATCAGCACCTTCAATGTAATAGTTATTTGCACGATTTTCTTTAGGGATATAATTAGAATCTGATTCTTTCTTTCCATTTCCTTTTGAGAAAATAGGAAAACTATTAGAGCCTGAAGACCCATTATAATAAGAGGTTGAAAGATGCACACCATAATTATCTTTAACTGTTGTGTTTTCCCATCCATTTTTTCCATAACGATCCCCAAAAATCGAAGTAGCATAGTTATTTCCCATAATTTTTTGCGCGTAATTTCGGCATCGTTCAATTCGAATTTCAACATTTTGTGTAGATGTTTTTACCGGATCACCATTGCCTGGATAATCACATGATAAGAAGCCAAATATTCCAGAAGCCATAGAACTTGAATAAATTTCTACACCCGGTTCATTAGCACAATCAATAATTTGGATTTTAAATTTTTGACCATCAGCTTGTTTATTAACACGGTAAGTCGTTACATTTCCTAAAATACCTGCACTATCATTAGCCCCAGCTTTATTACCAGCGCTTTTACCATTTCTAGTATAAATATTTCCATAATTTGAACAACTAATAATGTTATATTCATTGTTCTCATAAGCATGGTAAAGTTGAGCTACAATTCCTGAAGAAGCACCAACCCAATCTGTTCCAAACGTTGTTTGTAAAGTTCCATAATTTCTACATTTTTCAATTGTACCTCCTGAACCAGTCCATTGACCCATAATACCACCAGAATAATGAGAATGATAACAATAAACAGTACCATAATTAATACAATAAACAATCTTCCAATCACTACTTGTAGAATTATTTTGATTCCCAATGATACCACCAGCAAAACGGTTAGTATCATCATTTACAATTGAACGACCAACAAAAGCAGCATTAACTAAATACGATAAATCTTTTTCAGATTCGTTCATACCAATAATACCACCTGTACCAACACCAATAGCTTGAGAGGAATTTAATAAGAACCAATTCCCAGATACACAATGAGATACCTCTCCTGTAGTTGCATTAAATGAAGTAATACCTCCTAAATTTCCATTGATCATTACATACATTTTTAAACGACCTGTTGTTACATTAGAACCAGCATTATAAGCAAGTTGATCAACTTTAGTTCCATCTTGCCATCGAACATAATTTTTTTCTTCACTTAGTCCAGCTTTAGAAGATTTATCAGCTAAATCATCAAGGGTAATTGTACTTTCCATGATTGAAACCGTTTTATCACTACCAGAATAAGTAATAGATCCCTTATTAAATCCAGCAATACCACCAAGCATTCCATATTTGACGGTTAGAGTGCTATTTGAATTATCCACTAATTGACAATTATTAATTAAAGCATTTTCTTCATTTTTACCAGCAATTCCACCAACATGACTCGCTAAAGATTCTTTTTGTGAAGATGTACTTGTAGAGGTTGCAGTATAAACACCTTGAACATCTATTGTTATTTGCTCTACTTTACAATTTTCAATTGTCGATTCATTCAACCCAACAATACCACCATAACAGTTCCCCGCTTTTGAACCACTTGATTCGTTAATGGATCCATTAAAATGATTTGTGGAAACAATACCTTTATGATTTTGTCCAACAATACCACCTAAATAACGATAGTTATTTACAATAAATTGAGCAGTACTTGTTGAATCGAGGACATTTGCCTCGTTATATCCAACAATTCCGCCAACCGTTAAATTATTTTTATTGATTTTAATTGTTGGCATTGCTGTTGTACAGTTAGAAGTCGTACCATAGTTACTTCCTACAACTCCACCAATAATGGAAGCATTTCCAGCTATGGATACAGTAGAATCTGTACTACAGCTCGTTACAGTTCCTTTATCATTATTAATTGCAACGATTGAACCAACTTCATTTTCACCAATTTGATAAATTTCAATATTACCTATAACTTGACTATTACTAATTGTTCCTGTATTAACAGCACTGATCCCACCAGCATAACCATTATTACTTCTTACATTTCCTTCATTGATACATTGATCAATTAAATAGGTATTGTTTGCGGTAATACCTCCTGTATTTCCTGTATTACTTACAACTTGTGAAGAACTATTTTTAGCTTTATAAATAGAACCTGTAGTATGTCCAACAATTCCTCCTGCTTCACCATTTGAAGATTGAATTAATTTTGCTTGACTGACTAAATAATTAGACTGTGTTGGTGTGCCAATATTACCATCATTGATTCCAACAACACCTCCAATTTGTTGATTTCCTGTAATCGTTACTTGATTATTTACAGCAATAACATCATTTGTTCCAGAGAGAACTTGAATATGTCCTAAAGAAGTATTATAGCCAATAATTCCTCCTACGCCACTTCCTTTAGATGAACTGATGGCTTTGGTTGTAGAAGTTGGATCATTTGTCAGTGTGATGGTTCCGCTATTTTTACCAATCAAACCACCAATGTTATTACCTGTAGCTTGAATGTTGCAATAACTTGTACTTGCATCAAGTACACCATCTTCCATATTAAATCCAACAATACCACCGATGTTATTGTTTCCTGTAATGGTCTTGTTTGTTTGTGTTGAACAAGCTTTGATTGTTCCTGGTATATAACTTGTTGTACCATAATTCTTTGTTTCACTATGACCAATGTTGATTCCAGCAATTCCACCTAAATAATTAAGTGAAGCATTTCCTAGATGATCACTTAATGTACAATTAATAACTAGTCCAGCATTTAATCCAACAATACCACCTGTTCCTGTAAATCCAGATAATGTTCCTGTATTGTTGCATCCATCAATAATGGTATTTTCTAAGTTAACGCCAATAATTCCTCCAGCTAAATTAGAAGAAATTGTTTCTTCTAAATCAACTTGTTTATTAATTTCATTACTTTCAATATAATTTTCTAAATTGACACCGTTGTTTGAAGTTGCAAAAGTTAAATTTCCTTCATTCGTACAATTTTTAATAACCAATTTACTTTCTTTTTGATCATAGCCAACAATACCACCCATATAATAGTTTGCTTCCATAGCTAAATTATTGGTTGCTTCATTTGTTGTTCCTTGAATCGTTAATATATATTCATTCAAAGAACTTTTAACCTTTTGTACTAAGGCTTGATCATCTAAATTAGGTAGCCATTCGTACTTATGATCTTTTATTAAGTTATAGGTACTATCCGTACTTTCGTTGTATGTTCTTTGATAACCAATAATTCCTCCAACAAAAGCTTCTCCATGTACTAAGGCTAAAGTATTATTTGCTTTATACGAATTGATTGTCGTATTCGTATTTAAGTTAACCATATTTGCGCCAATAACACCACCTACATAATAATGACCCGTTATACTACGTGGTTGAACAACGAGTTTACTTGTAAGTGAAGAAGTTGAAGCATTAAAACCAATTGCTCCACCTACTGCATCACCATAACCATAAATTTGCCCACCAATTAAATCATAGTTAACATCAATTTTTCCTTTTTGATCATTAAATCCAATGATACCACCAACATAATCTTGCCCTACTACGATACTTGCGACAGATTTTACAGTGATATTTGAATTATTATTATCAAATACAAGTGATCCATTGTTGTAACCGGCTAATCCACCTACACAAGAAGCTTTTGCTTCCCATTGATTGACGATTTGATTAAAAATAGCACGATTGTTATCAGAAACGTTACTTGTACAATTTTGAATTGTTCCATCATTATAGCCAACAATTCCTCCAATAAATTGATTATATCCAGCAACAACACCGTTATTAACACAATCTTGGATCGTTCCCATTTGGTTACTTCCTACAATTCCGCCAACATATTCATTACCAATAACATAATTACGATTGTTTGTAACTTTAATATTTTGATCCGCTTGAATTGCATTTTCTGTTTTACTAAGTCCACCAGCAATTCCACCAACATAATTCCCTTTTAGCAAATCTTTTTTAGAAACATCATAACTAAACTTTTGATTTGCACCTGGAGCACTACTCGAATTATAAACTTTTATATTTTTACCATAACCTACTATACCACCGAAGTAATTTCCTTGATTTTCTAAGCTTAGAATAAGTCCATCATTGCTTGAGTCTTCAATAAAATTCGTATTTGTATTTTGACCAATAGCTTTACCAATAAGACCACCCACATCATGATTTCCTTGAATATTTGCATGGTTAACACAATTACTAAAAACAGTAGAAGCGTGATCATTACTATAACCCACTAGTCCTCCTAATCCTGCATTTGCAGTTGTAGCTTGTATTTCTCCTTTAACCGTTACATCTGTTAATTTTGAAGAAGGTGTAATCACTCCAGCAATACCACCAACTCCTAATAGATTTGAATTAATATTTTCAACATCAAGGATTGAATTTGTAAAAGAAGTAGTTGTGGTAATATCGAGCCCTTCAATTTGCCCTGAAAGATTTCCAGCTAAAATTCCCATACCTAAAAGATTCTTATAATCCTCTGAATTATTCATCACTAATGTTGGATTTTGAATTTGAACCTCTTTTAATGTTCCTTTAAATTCACCAAATAAACCAAGATATGGTGAAAAAGAATTTAAATTTGTTGAATCAACAAAAGAATCCGATACAATAGAATTTTCATCAAGATAGAGGTTGGAAATAACCGTATCACTACGTTTTCCTACTAATGTATCTGTTTCATTAAAGTTAGCAATGGTTGGAAAAGCAACTTGGTTTGTTTTTGTATTTTCATTCCATACTAACTCTTGTGTTAAAGCACGTGCATTATATTTAAAATCATAGACACCTGTATCTACAGATGACCAATCCATATTTTTATTGATTAAAGTATAAGTCACTTGGTCATCTTGATCATAACGAATATTTGAAAGGTGTCTAAATGTTGAAATGGTTTTAGAAGTTCCACTTGATTTATCCCCAAACATCGTGTTGGCTTCATTACTTGCTACAGCTTCACTAGCACGATATTCGTTGATTGCACTCATTGTTTGATTTCCTGCATAGGATACAACTTTAACCGTTGCATAAATATCTTGAGCTTTTTCCAACGTGTCATCGACTTGGGACAAACGATTAATATTTGTGCTAAATTCTTTAGTTAGATCGATTTGATTGCTTGCTTGTAAAGTTTCTTGTACCTTAGCTGACATCATAGCATCTAAAATCAAAGAGTATTTATTATTACTGTAAGTAAGAGGAAAAGCATAAACGCCTTCTTCACCATTACTATCCTTCAATGTGACTTTAGCTAACTTACCATTGCTCCATCCTTCACTCGTAACATCATATGGAGATAATACTAAAGAAAAAGATTTTGTTTTATCACTTGCATGATAGAAATCAATTTCATAACTTACATCCAATGCCCCTTTAACATTACTTGACCAATTTAATGATAGAGTTTCACTATTGAGTAAGTTAATTGTTGTAACACGTAAACGTGTTGGTTTCAAACTAACGACATTCACTAAATCCTTAGCACTATAATAACCCATTAATCTTTTTTTACGATTTTCTTTGTCACGTAAACACATTGTTAATTGATGGTTTTGATCTGTTTGATCATAGGTTAATCCTTTACATTTGCTTGCATAAAAAGCTGAGTAGACTTCCCCGGATTGAATGTCAATTTCAATTGCAATGCATTTTTTATAAATAGAGTCTTCTAAAGTAGAATCGTCTAACAATTGCTTAACTAAATCATTAGAATCTGTATTTCCTTCTTTATTTAAAGTGATTGCGTAAATGCGACCATCTAAATCATCACCCAATCCTTGAGCTTCAATTCCATGCTTTTGGACTAAACCTTTGAATTCATCCCATTGTCCAGAATTACGATAATAAGTTAATTTAGATTCTGCTGCTAAATAAATTGTTCTTGCATTCGAATCGTTTTTTTGAAACTCTGCATTTTTCCAATAGTTGATAAAAAAGGGTGAAGCAATAGCTATTGAAATCATCATAATTGCAAGTACAGCAATGAGTTCGACTAAAGTAAATCCTTTCTTTTTCATATTGACCTCCTACCACATTTATACCTAACCATTGATTATGGTTTTATCTGATAATTACTCATTTTAATTTTAGCACAAAATAATCCTAAATTCGATAGTATTTCTCTTTATTCTACATAATTAATATACATTTTACAAAAAAAGAACCTCCAAAGAGGTCCTTCACTAAAATTTTTTATTTTTCTTTTTTCCAAGCTCCAGTCAAATAATAAGTTCCACCAATAACAAATGGCATAAATCCAGCTAAAGCATCACCTAACCAAAATCCCTTAGGTCCCATATTGAAATACCAACCTAAAAGATAAGCAAACCCAATTCGCCCAACCATACCATCTAAGATGGCTACACATAGATTTAATTTTGAATTGCCAGATCCATTAATAATACCAAATCCAAAGCAACGTGATGACGCTCCAAAAAAGTTTAAGATAACCGGTAAAATAATAATAGTCGCTTCTGCTAAAACAACTTCATCTGACGTAAAGAAACCAAAAATCAAATCTGGATCTAATTTAATAATGATACTTCCAATAATGGCTAATACAAAAGAACCTAAAAATCCCCATCCTAAAATTTTAGGGACACGATGATATTTTTTAGCTCCTAAGTTTTGACCTATCATGCTTGCTGCTGCAGTAGTAATGGAATTTGACATGATCCCCATCATCATATTGAGTTTACTAATAATTCCAGCAATAGCACTATAAATAATACCAAATGAATTTACCCAAGCTGCAACAACGGTTTGAGATATTGAAATAGCTGCGGATTGTAATGCCATCGGAATACCCAAAGCAGCAAGCTTAGCCATGGCTGTTTTATGAGGAATAAAACTTTTTGGTTTAAAATCAAAACCAAATTCTTCTTTGTGTTTATAAAGATACATTAATGCAAAAATAAAACTAAAAGATTGACCAATAACTGTTGCCCATGCAGCTCCAGCTACTTCCATTTTTAAAACAACAACAAATAATAAATCTAATACAATGTTGATGATTGCTGCAATGGCAACAAACATAAATGGTCTTTTAGAATCTCCCATACCTCGCATAATTGCCGATACAACATTATAACCATAAATAAAAATGAGTCCTACTATACAAATAATAGTATAATCCATTGTATATTTATAAGCTTCTGTTGGGGTATTTACTAGATGTAATAAACCATCTTTAAAAATAAAGCACCCAATTGAAATCACGATTGCAATCGCAAATAACATTGTAAACAATGTACCAATTGTCTTTTTAACTGCTTCATTATCTTTTTCTCCCACTTCTCTAGCAATGATCACTTGTCCAGCACTAGAAAAGCCCATAGCTACAAAAGTAAGTAAATGGAGTATATTTCCTCCTGTACTTACTGCTGACATTCCTGATCCCCCAATTACTTGTCCTACTACAATCATATCAACAATATTATATATAGCTTGTAAAGCATTGGATACAAATAATGGTGCAGCAAATGCAAATAATAATTTAGGTACCGATCCATTAGTAAGATCTTTAACCATTGATTTATTTTCCATTCTTTTTCCTCCTAATTATGTAACGCTTTACAATTATATCATTTTTATCGCATATTTAGTCATATTTTTGAAAAATGAAAATGAGATGACAACTAGCCATCTCATTTTTATAGATAATTATTTGTTTTTCTCTATTCACTTACATTAATTGTTTGTCCGTCAACCATTTGATTAATTAAATTTGTAGCTCTTTGAACACTACTTTCATCAGGGATCATATAGTATAGAGCACTAGAAGGCATATAGGCTCCACCTGTCATTAATTGACCATATCCTGATAATTGAATTTGTTCAATATCCCAAGATGACATATCATCAATTTGCATATTGATAAATGAAGTAATTTCTTTAGAAGACATATTTGTTTCAAATGAACCACTAATAGCATCTAAGATTCCTGAATAGTTTGTAATAATTTTTGGAGACATCGCTTTATTTAACATTGCTGTTAATACTCTTTGCTGATTTTTAACACGATCATTATCTCCACCAGCTAAGCTGTATCGTTCTCTTGCAAAAGCCAATGCCTCTTTACCATTGAAATAGTTATCTCCTGCTTGGACATAAGTTTCTGAATTTGTGTAGAATGCTACTGGTGAATTTACAGTGATTCCACCCAAAGCATCAACCATAGTGATTAATGACGTAAAATTAACACGAGCATAATAGTTAATATCAATACCCATAAAGTTTTCAATCGTTTTAACTGAGTTTTCTACTCCAGCTAATCCAGAGTGTGTTAATTTGTCTTTAGCTCCCATATTTGCTAAAGTAACATAATAATCTCTAGGAATACTTGTAAGTAAGATTTGTTTTGTTTTTGGATTAACTGTCATTAACATATTAACATCTGAACGAGAAACTGTTGAAACTGGTCCTGATGTATCAATTCCACTAATATAAACTGTAAATGTATTTTTAGTTACATTAACATCTTTAGAAATATCTGCAACTTCCGTTGTAATATCATGAGACCACAATGTTGTAACTTCGTTTTCAAAATTTTCATGAGTTAATTCCATGTAAGCATAGCTTGCTTCATTTAATAAAATTGCAGCTGTACTACCACTATATAAATCATTGGCTAATTGTTCATAATCACCAACATTTTCAGTTTTAATTGATGAATCTTCTTTATTTAAAGCTTCCACTACTTTATTATAATTTCCTTCATCACTACTTGAATTCATTTCTACTGTCATATTACTTAAATCAGATAATTTCTTATAATTGCTATCTTTTAAAACAACTAAGTTATAACGATTCGTTTGTTTATTTGCTCCAGTAATTTTATCTAAAGTTGAATTCCCTTTAGCGACATATAAACTACCAAATAATAAGGCCGCACTTAACAATAAACTAATAATTTTTATGATAATACTTTTAACACCCTTGTCATGAGTCGATTTAAGTAAGAAAAAGAATATTAAATCTAACACAACTAAAATTCCTATTACAATACCAAAGTATTTTGTTGGTAAAATGCTTAATTTAAATAATAAACCTACCAATAATATTGAAGCAATAAGTTGAATTGCAAACATCACTTTCCAACTTGTTATTTTGCTAATTAGGCTATTTGATTTTTTGACCTTTTTCGTCATTTTATCCCTCTTTTCTTTAACGAAACTATGTTATCATAATTAAAAAAACATTTCAATGTAAAGATAATTTAAATACCTAAACCCAAAATATATACATATTAGACTAGCTTTTTTTCTACTTTTCTATCATAAATATAATCAAAAATTACGAATACAAGTAACATAAACAATACCGGATAAATCCAATTAGCAAAATCTAAAACTAAAATATCAAACCCTATGTAAATCCATAGAAATTTAAAACTAATACTTTTAGTACTATCTATTACTCTTAAAACAATCAAAATCACAATAACAATAAAAAGTGTACCTAAAACAATTCCAAAGTTTGAAATGCCTTCCGAAAAAATATTAGTAGTTGTTCGCATTGTAAGGTTTTTTGCATATTTAATAGGGGTTCCTAATAGGGCTAATGTCATATAGGTTGGAAATGGAAAAGGTTTACCTTCAAAAATTCTTCGAGGAATCCAAAATAATAAACAAAACAAAATTGATTGGCCTGCATATTCCAAAACTTCAATACCATGTGTTTGAGCATAAATTGAAAAAATTGTTGTATAATCTCTAGAAAAATCTATAGAATAATAACTATAAAAACTTTCAGATGAATTTCTAAACAATAAATGATATAAATAAAATAATAAAAAACAAAAAGGAACCAAAAATAAAATTATCTTAAATAATTTTTTAAATTCAATCTTATCTGACAAAAGAAATGCGTACATACTCATTACCATCATATTTGCAATAATTGCCCTACTTCCTCTCAGATAAACTGTTAAAAAAGCAAGAACTATAGAAAAAATGTTTCTGATCCTTCTCTTATTATCAATGTGTAACAAATAAAAAACAAATGCTACTGATCCAATACCTAAAATAAACGCTGGAATTTCAGCTACATTACTCATAGTATATCTAGCACCATAAGATAAAAAATTTCCTCTATATGAAGGCACTAATAATGCAATAACTATAGGAATCAACTGAATACACACCATTAAATTTAAAAATAAATCATTTTTAATCTCATCATTTTTAATTATTAAAACTACATCTTTTTTTATTTTTTTACTTCTTACATCAAAAAAAGATATGAACCATATTAAACTTATAATAATAATCATTATTATTTATATCAAATTTGAATTTAAATCATTTGTTGCCAAATTAGCAAATTTAAAATACAAATAATCAGCTTGTCCAAAGAAAACATGGATTAAAGTAGGTAAAACATTAAAGATAAATATTAATGGATATATAAATAAAATTGCATTCTTTTTATTTTTAAATAGCAAATATATATTTATAATTAAAAAGAAATTTGATACAATAAAAAAAAT
>URQL01000009.1 GCA_900550005.1 uncultured Erysipelotrichaceae bacterium | reverse complement strand
TTATGCTGATGCTGCAAAAGATGTAGCTAATAAATTAAAAGAGGCTGGTGTTAAAGTTTATACAATCGGATTTAATTTAGGTGGGGCAAATACAAAAACTGCTAAATGGTTGAGAGATGATATTGCTAGTGAAGGTTGTGCTTTAACAGCTGACAGTATGGATGAATTAACATCAGTATTTAATAAAATTAGTCAAGACGTTACAAAAGGTGCTGCAATTAGTGGTGCAACAATTAAAGATGTAATTGATCCTAGATTTACAATTACTGATGATGAAAAAGCTCGTTTAGAAAATTTAGGTGCTACAGTTACAGAATCAAATGGACAATTTACAGTAACTTGGTCAAATCAAGAAATTCCATACGATAAAGATGGTGTACAAGGTACATCTAAATGGACACAAGTTATCAATGTTGTGGCTAAAGATAGTTTTGTAGGTGATAACAATGTGACTACAAATGGTGCTGATTCTGGTATTACAGTAGATGGTTTAGGCGAAGTTAAATTCTCACAACCAACAGTTAATGTTAGAGTAGATTTAACAATCAATAACGTTAAAGATACACGATTCAAAGGTGAAGAAGTTGATCCTACAGATTATACAAATGACTTTGTAGTTAAAAATAATTATGACAAGAGTCAAGTTGATCCAAGTGATTTAATATTTGAATCAACTGACAAGATCACAAGTGATAAACAAGTTAAAGTGACTGCTCATTATGAAGTAAGTTCTCCAACTGCTAAAAGTAATGCAAATTCAACAATTGATGATACTACTTATAAAAATGAAAATATCGTTGCTAAAAATGATGGAAGCAATGGATTTGAAGACCAATTAGGTCATGAATATGGAATCTTAGATATTAAGTTTGTTGCTGGTGAATTAAAGATTACTAAAACAATTGATAAACAATATAGTGATAAAGAAGTAATCAATGCAAACCAAAGCTTTGTATTTAGAATTGATCGATATAGTGATCCTCAATGTACAGACTTAAAAGAAACTTTCTATGAAGTTATTAGCTTTGATGCAAATGATAAAGATATTAAAACAAAATTTGCAACAATTACAGGTTTATCTAAAGGATATTACAAAGTAACTGAAGAAGGTTCTTGGTCAGATAAATACGACCAAGTAAGTGCAGTAGACACGGATGAAGATACTAGTGATCAAATCATGGGTATTGGTGAACGTAAAGTAGAAAGTGGCGAATATTTTGGTCAAATTGGTCATAAGTATGAAGCAAATATTACATTTACAAACCATAAAAACAATAAAGGTTGGTTAAGTGATGGTTCTATTGCAATTAACAAACTAACAAAGTAAAATAAAGTTAGATTATAATTGTAAAGGATTGGTATTATGAAAAAAATATTAAATGCGATTTCAACTGTACTTGTTGCTATTGTAGTAGGATTAGTTCTAGTAATGTACGGGCCAAAATTAGTCGGATATGAACCTTTAATGGTTTTAAGTGGAAGTATGGAACCGACTTACCATGTTGGAAGTCTTGTCTATGTAGGCAAGACTGATCCAACCAATTTAAAAGAAGGTGATGTCATCACTTTCTCAATTAATGATCAAACATTAGTTACACATAGAATTGTTGAAGTCAATCAAGATGAACAATGGGTTAAAACAAAAGGAGACGCGAATGAAAGTGAAGATGGAGGAACAACTTCATTTAGTAAAATCAAAGGTGTTGTGAAATTTTCAATTCCATTTCTAGGTTATTTAGCTGCTTATTTAGCAACTAAAAGTGGAATGATTATGGCAGTGACTGTTGTTATAGTGATTCTATTATTATCTGTATTACCGGATATGTTATTTAAAGAAAGCGAAGGTGAGGATAGTGAAAAATAAAAAAATATGGATACTAGGTTTGTTTAGGTGTTGGTGGATCGTATGCTTTACTTAATAGAAAAACACAAGAAAATGTGAATAAATTTACATCAGCTTATGTTAATATTGGTATTGTGGAAAATGACGATCAAGAAAATATTAATGAAGATTTAGAAGATGGAAGTAAAGAATATAAAATTGATGAAAATGGCTCTGTTGATAAAAAGGTTCAAATCAAAAATATTAATTTACCAGATTATCCAACAAGTGATACTTTTGTAAGAGTTAAAGTTGTACCTGTATTAAGAGATAAAGATGGTAATAATGCAGGATCACTTCCATTTACTTTAAACTATGTAGGACAAAGTAGTAAATGGAAAGAAAAAGATGGTTACTTCTATTATGCAGAAGCTTTAGCACCTGATCAAGTATCTGAATATTTATTTACATCTGTAGAAGTAAATGGTACTTTACCAGAAAATACAACTTTAGAAATTCAAATTCTAACAGAAGGTGTTCAAGCAAGACCAACAAAAGATGTACTTGAAAATGGTAAATTCACACCAGCCGAAGATTTATGGGGTGTATATCCACCTGATTTAATTCAAAATAACTAAGCTTTCTTAACAAACTGTGGCTAAGGCTACAGTTTTTTTGGGTTTATGTTATAATTACAAGAAAAGGAGTGAGAACATGGAAACTGAAAGATTAATATTAAGAAATCTACAAAGTCAAGATTTAGAAAGTATTTATGAATGGACAAGTGATAAACAAGTTACTCAATATTTAACTTGGCCAACACATCAAAACAAAGAAACAACAAAAACAATATTGAATCAATGGTTAGAAGAATACAAACAAGAAAAATGTTATCGTTTAGGTATTGTCTTAAAGGAAGAAAATAAATTAATTGGTATGATTGATGTTGTAGGGTACAAAGAAGATCAACCTGTTATTGGTTATGTACTTAATCAAAAATATTGGCTTCATGGGTATATGAGTGAAGGCTTTAAAGCTGTTATTGAGGATTTAAAAGAAAAAGGTTATCATAAAATTTATATTGAAGCAGATCAAAGAAATATTGGTAGTAATCGTGTGATTGAAAAGAATGGATTTACATTCACTCACCAAGAAACAAGACCTTGTTCTTCGTTTAAACCAGAGCTTGTAACTGTAAACTGGTATGAAAGAAATTTAATTTAAAGGAGGATTTATGAAAAAAATAGCAATCTATGGAAAAGGTGGAATTGGTAAATCAACAACGGTTGCAAATCTTGCTGTTGCTTTAGTAAAACAAGGCTATAAAGTGATGCAAATAGGATGTGATCCAAAAGCAGATTCTACTTTAACGACAATGCATGGTCAAAAAATACTTACTGTATTAAAATTACTGAGAGAACGAGGAGATGTTGAATTGGATGAAATTATTCATGTTTCTCCTTCTGGAGTCTATTGTGTAGAAGCAGGCGGACCGATTCCTGGAACAGGTTGTGCAGGTAGAGGGATTATTACTGCTTTTGAAACTTTAGATGATTTAGAGGCTTATGAAACTTATCAACCAGATATTGTTTTATATGATGTATTAGGAGATGTGGTTTGTGGTGGTTTTGCTATGCCACTTAGAACTGGTTATGCTGATGAAGTTTATGTTGTATCCTCTGGTGAGATGATGTCTTTATTTGCCGCAAGTAATATCATTTCTGCCATTAAAAATATTGGCAGAGATCCAAACTTGTTTAAAGGGATTATTTATAATAGTAAAAATATCGAAAATGAGGATCAAATTGTAAACCAAGCAGTTCAAGAAATGAATACACAGGTATTATGTAAGATTGATCGAGATCCTATCGTACAAAAAGCAGAGCAACAAAAACAAACTGTTGTTGAATATGATCCTAATAGTAAATTAGCTAAATGTTATCAACAATTAGCATTAAAAATGGTGCATAATGAAGCTTAAACAATTAAAAAATAAACAAGTCATTCCTTATCAAGATCATGCAATTTGTTCAACATTACATTGTCCTTTATACACGGCTTTAAGTTTATTAAAAAATATTCCAGACGTTGCTACAATTACGATAGGTATGAGTGAATGTGCTTTTTATTCTACAAAAGGCATTGAATTAAGTAAAGGTGTACATTATAACTATGTTTTAGATGAAAAAGAATTGATCTTTGGCTATGAAAAACCTTTAAAACAAGCTATTGAAGCATTAATTTGTGATGGCTATTCTAAAATTTTATTATTAAATACGTGTGTACCTGCATTTTTAGATTTTGATTTAAACAGCATGATAGCTTCTTTTAATCAAAATCAATGTCGAGTTCAATTAATTGATTTAGCTTACATCCATTTTCCTAGTAGTGTTGTCGGTTATGATAAAATTTATGAAGCTTTGATTCAATTTGAATTAGATCAACCTATTATCAATCAAGTCAATATCATTGGTCACGCTAAAGGGAAAGAGTATCAAATCTTACTAGATACTTTATCTCAAAAATATGATCTATGCTTTTTTGATGAAAGCCATTTGGAAAATATTTCTAAGCTAAAACAAGGATGTTTAAATATTGTTTTTTCTTCTTTATATCAATCTATGAGTATACACTCTGCACAACCGACACTTCATTTTTATGAGGGCTATAATGAAGAGAAGATTCGAGAATTGTATCAACAAATTGAACAAATTTTATCTATTTCCATTCCTATTAAATTTAAAAAAATGAATTATCCTAAGTTACAAGGAACTTATTCTAGTTTTATTCATGATAAAGATATTTTTATATTATTGTTTATTTTAGAACAAATGAATCTATCTGTTGAACAACTCCATTTAGAATATTTTTCAAAAAACGATCGTCAATGGATCACAAAGTTAGCATCTAATCCAGAAGTTATCTATAGTGTTGAAACAAATGAATATAATGATACCTTAGTGATAAATAATCAAATCTTTTATGCTTATGAAATTATACCGCTTTTAAATTTAATCGGTTATGAAAGAATAGAAGCTATTATTAAGTTAATACAAAGAAAGGAAGTTAAGTATGCCACTTTATAAACAAGAAATACCTAAATCGAGTCGTATGGGATATTTAAAAATATTATCTTATATTCAAGATATTTTGCTAGTTGAAGTGGGATCTATTGGTCATAGTGATTATGCTAGAAAATGGATTCAAGAAACGATCCCTTATCCTGCCTTACTTTATACCATTCCTTTAACACAAAAACAACTTATTATGGGAGATTTATCTTTAGTAACAAAAGGCTTAGAAGATTTAATTCAGCAATATCATCCTAAAATCATTTTTGTGATTGAATCAGCTATTATTACCACGATAGGTCTTAATTTGCAACCAGTATGTAGTCAGTTGGAAAATCAATATGGTATCATGATTGTTAATCGTACTTTAACCATGCAAAATGATGAAAAAATAGGGCAATCATGGGCATTATATGATTTATGCCAATACCTATTAGTTCAACCTATGATTAAAACAGAAACATTTAATATTATTGGAAATGACACTATAAGTGAATTATTTATTTCAACTTTAGAGAAGAAATATCATTTAAAACTCAATATACAGTTACCTAGTAATATTAATATAGGTTCTTTAGAAAAATTAACGCAAGCTAAATTAAATATTGTGGTTAGTGAGGAAGGATTAAAGGTTGCGAAATATTTAAAAAGGAAGTATCAAATGGAATATATTGAAGCAGTTGATATTGGATAAAATTCATTGATTTTCACCTCATACTTACGTTTAATGTTAGTATGAGGTGAAAATAATGTATTACTATAACAATATTGAGGTTTACTTATAACCTCTTTTTTAATATTGTAAGATTATAAATATAATTCTTGACATAAAGTCGACTTTATAATTTATACTTAGTGTAAGGGCATTTATAAACTTAAAATAAGGCAAGTGAGAAAGAAGGCAGAGGATGGAAAAGAAAAAGGAATCTTTAATCAAACCTTATCTTAAACGACATGGTTTAAAGTATATTATGGGATTGATTTTATTATTAGTAGTGGATTATATGAGTCTTGTTATTCCACAAATTACGGGAGATATTATTGATGGTTTAACAGGTTTTACCATTGATAAAAATGGCGTTTTAAGACTTGTATTTTATCTTATTTTAGCGACTTTGGCTATTGTAGTTGGACGTGTTTTATATCGTTCATGTATCTTTGGTTCATGTCGTAAAATTGAAGCTGAAATTAGAAATGATTTATTTCATAAATTAGAAGAATTATCACAAAAGTATTATAACCATCATAAAACAGGAGATTTAATGGCTAATTTTACTAATGACCTTGATGCTTTACGTATGCAATTGGTCAAGCTGTTATTTCTACTTTTGATGCTGTTGTACAAACAGGAATGGTACTTTATAAAATGATTGTGTATGTTAACCCAACTTTAACTTTCATTACTTTGATTCCAATGTCAGTGATTGCCATTGCTGGGTTTTGGGTTAGTGATGAAATGGAAAAACGATTTGAAGATAAACAAATTGCTTTTGCTAAACTAAGTGATCAAGTGCAAGAAAGTATTACTGGAGAAAGAGTGATCAAAGCTTTTGTTCAAGAAGATACCCAAGATCAGTTATTTAGTGAAGTGAATCAATATAATAAAAAGATGAATATGAAAGTCGTGAAAATGTTTGCTTTTGTATTCCCTGCTTTAGATTTGGTTATTGGTATTGGTTATGTTATTGCAATTATTTATGGAGGATACTTAGCAGTTACTGCTCAAATCACTTTAGGAAGATTTGTTGCTTTTACTTCTTATATTGGGATCCTTGTTTGGCCAATGATCGCTATGGGAGATTCAATTACCATGTTTTCGCAAGGTAGAGCAGCCATTGCTCGTATTAAAGCAATTTTTGATGAACAACCTGATATTATTGATGATGAAAATGTAAAAGATGTACAGGAATTAACAGGACATATTCAATTAAATCATTTGTCATTTAAATATCAAAGTGACTTGCCTAATGCTTTAGATGATATATCTGTAGAAATTCAACCAGGAGAAACTTTTGCAATATTAGGAAGAACAGGGAGTGGTAAAACGTCTTTAGTTAATTTACTTACTCGTCTTTATGATGTAGAAACAGGTATGCTTCAAATCGATCATACAAATATTAGAGAGATTCCTTTAAAAGTATTAAGAGAACACATTGCTTATGTACCACAAGATAACTATTTATTTAGTGATAGTTTGGAAAATAATATTAAATTCGGTAAATTAGATGCTAGTCATGATGAAGTAGTACAAGCATGTAAAGATGCTTGTGTTCATGATAATATTATTGATTTTCCAATGCAATATGAAACAGTTGTTGGAGAAAGAGGTGTGACACTTTCAGGGGGACAAAAACAACGTTGTTCAATTGCTAGGGCATTATTAAAAGAAGCACAAATTTTAATATTAGATGATGCTTTGAGTGCTGTTGATACAGATACTGAAGATCAAATTCTTGAACATTTAAAAACAAGGAGAAAAAATCAAACCACAATTATGATTGCTCACCGTATATCTACAGTTAGAAATGCAGATCATATTTTAGTCTTAGATGAAGGAAAGAAAGCAGAGTATGGTACTTTTGAAGAATTAATGGCTAAAAATGGTATTTTTAAAGAAATGTACGATAAGCAACAATTAGAAAAACAATTAACTTTAGATATGTAGAAGGGAGACGAGAACATGAATCGAGAACAACAATATCATTATTCTGGAAATGTCTTTGGTCGTCTTTTTGCTTATTTAAAGCCTTATACTCGCCAAATGATTACCGCTTTAGTTTTAATTTTAGCAGTGACTGCTTTAGATTTATTTAGACCAACATTAATTGGAAATGCAATTGATCAATATATCGAAAAATATAATACACCTTATGGTGTTGTAGAGAAAAGTGATATTTATTATGATGGTCAATATTTAAAAAAAGGAGACACTACAGCCTCAACATATAATCAATTAGTTGCTTATGATGACAATTATTATTACTTTAAAGGGCTAGATGCCACTGAGTCCAAAGCGCTTTATGATTTGACTTTAGGTCAAATAAAAGTAGAAAGTCAAAGTGATGACCAAATTGTTGTTAATGGACTTACAGGAACTAAATTAGATAAAGATGCATTAAAAACATTAAGAAATTCTGATTTATCAGGACTTAAACAAATTGCTATGCTTTATGTTGTTGTTTTAATTTTTACAGCAATCTTTACTTTTGCAGAAACTTGGATTTTACAACTTACAGGACAAAGCATTATTTATACAATACGTGAACAATTATTCCATCATTTTCACCATTTACCTTTACGTTATCATGATACCCATCCAGTAGGAAGTACAAGAGTAACCAATGATGTGGAATCATTACATGAAATGTATGCGAATATTTTAGTACGTTTATTTAGAAATGTTGTGAAAATCGTTGGTTTGATGATTGTGATGACGCGTATTCATTTAAAATTATCTTTCTTTGCTTTTTGTTTAGTACCAATAATAGTTGCTTTGACTATTTATTTTAGAAAAATGTCAAGACAAGTTCATCGAGAAATTCGTACAAAGATTTCTGCGTTAAATACGTTTTTATCAGAAAATATTTCCGGTATGAAAATTATTCAAATCTTCACTAATGAAAAAATTAAATACCAAGAATTTGAAGGTAAAAGTAATGAACTTTACAAAGCAACAATGAAACAAATTATGATTTTTTCAATCTTTAGACCATTAACTTATTTGATTGCGGAAATGGCATTAGCTTTTGTATTATATCAAGGAAGTAAAGGGGTATTAGATGGGGTACTTAGTATCGGTACACTTTATGTTTTTTCAAATTATATTGCTAACTTCTATGATCCAGTTCAAGAATTAGCTGAACAATTTACGACTTTACAAAATGCATTAGCTTCAGCTGAAAAAATATTTACTGTTTTAGATGCAGAAAACCCAATTAAAGAATCAGAAAAACCAGTAGCTTTAGAAAATATAAAAGGTAAAATTGAATTTAAACATGTTTGGTTTGCTTATGAAAAAGAAGATTATGTTTTAAAAGACGTTTCTTTTGTAATCGAACCAGGACAAAAGGTAGCTTTTGTCGGGGCAACTGGAGCTGGTAAATCTTCTATTTTAAATCTTGTTGGTCGCTATTATGATATTCAAAAAGGACAAATCTTAATTGATGATGTTGATATTAAAGAACTTAGCACTGCACAAATTCGTGATGCTATTGGTC
The DNA here is from genome assembly GCA_900550005.1 of uncultured Erysipelotrichaceae bacterium. GTDB lineage: Bacteria > Bacillota_I > Bacilli_A > Erysipelotrichales > Coprobacillaceae > Beduini. The sequence goes on along the minus strand of URQL01000009.1, from coordinate 11,187 downwards.
AAGTTCAACAAGATGTCTTTATCTTTACGGGCGATATTGAAAGTAATATTACATTGAATAATAAAAACATTAGTCATGAAAAAGTAGTTGAAAGTGCTAAAACAGTAAATGCTAGTCATTTTATTGAACAATTACCACATCAATATCAGGAACCTGTAAGTGAAAGAGGATCAACTTTATCAGCTGGACAAAGACAATTACTTTCATTTGCAAGAACTTTGGCATTTGATCCTAAGATATTAGTAATGGACGAAGCAACAGCAAATATTGATACGGAAACAGAACAATTGATCCAACAAGCTTTAGAACGTCTAATGCAAGGAAGAACAACAATTATGGTTGCTCACCGTTTAAGTACAATACAACATGCCGATAATATTATTGTTATGCATCATGGTCGTATTCGTGAAAGTGGTACGCATCAAGAATTATTGAAACAAGATGGTATTTATAAGAAATTATATGATTTACAACTTTATTTGCAAAATTAAAACGTCAGCAATTGCTGACGTTTTTTTTATTCCATTAAATCTAAGCTTTCTAATTGAATTAAATAAAGAGATGATGATGAAGTATTACGAATAAAATGAATTTTCATTATGTATGTTCCTTTTTCACTACCATATTTAGCGTGGTAAATTAAGGATTTACAACCATCTGTCTGAGATTTTGTTTGATTAAAAGCAGTAATGATTTTTGTTAAATCTTTTTTATTAATCGGTTCTAACATTTGTTTGATACTTTTTTCAGGTGTTAAATTTTCTAGTGGAAGATTGATCAATTTGTAAAAGAACTCATTTCCACTGAGTTTAGGAATTGTTTGACCATCATGTTCGATAAAACAAAAGGCACCAATGAGATGATCAAGCAAAGCGACATCTATTAACTGATTATGAAGTAAATGATGAATCGTAATTACATTTTTTAATGTTACTGGTGCATTGGCTGGAATGATTTTTGTTGGGTCTTGAATCAATTCATAGAATTCTTTTGTATTTAAAGGTGCATAGTAATAGTAACCTTGAACATAAGGACAACCAAGGTTTTTTAATAAATCTAATTGTTGTTTTGTTTCAACCCCTTCGACAATGGTTGGAATTTCTAAAATACGACTCATATTAATAATGCTTTCAATAATGTTGATGGCTTTCTTTTTGTTTTTAGTTTTAAAATTAAGAAATTCCATATCAATTTTAAGTAAATCAATATCAATATTTTTAAGCATATTTAAAGAAGAATAACCACTACCAAAATCATCCATAGCGACTTTAAATCCATTATTTTGAAATTCAGTGATGGTATCTAAAATGATTTGCTCATTGTCTGTATAGGCACTTTCTGTGATTTCAATATCAAGTAGTTTTTTAGGAATGTTGTATTTTTTACATAGCTGATTCACTTGTTCAACAACATTAAAGTTTTCAATATCTTTGCGAGAAATGTTAATCGATATTGGGACAGTTACTTTATTTTGTATAATTGCATTATGTAAATCTTGACATACCTTTTCCCAAATATAATAATCTAATTTTCCAATTAAACCTGTCCTTTCAAGTAGTGGGATAAAGGAAGTAGGAGAAAGGTTACTTGTTGTTTTATCTAATCTTACTAATGCTTCTCCACCAATGATTTTTCCCGTATGAATTTCACATTTTGGTTGAATATAATAAGTGATTTTATTTTCTTTAAGTGACTTTTGTAATTGAGAAAGCAAATGTTGTTCTTGTTCAACTTGATCTTGCATGTATTGTTTATAATAAATAATACGGTGAATGTAATTTCCTTTTGTTTGATTTAAAGCTAAGGTTGCTTTATCATACATTTCAGACACTAGACATTTTTCTTTTTTATCAATAACATAAATCCCCATTAAAACACTTAAATCACATTTAGAATCAATATTATGAATAGCTTGTTGGATCAAGCGAAAAATATGTTGAATATTTTTATAATTATGAGGAATACATAAAGCAAAATTATCTCCAAACATATAACCGGCAAATGATGTTTGATTGTTTACATTTTGATGTAGACAAGTGGCTATTTGATAAAGTAATTCATCACCGACTTGTTGATTATACCATTTATTAATTAAATTAAAATGTTCTACATCAATAGCGACAATACAATAAGGAAGATCGAATGTATTTTGATTTAAGAATTGTTCAACTTTTTTGATAAAAACTTCTTTTGTGAAAATTGAGGTATTTTTATTATTAATTGTATAATATTCACGTTGATTATTGTTCATTTTGATCACTCCTTGTTTACTTTCATTATAACTTATTCCTTCTTGAAATGGTATACATATTTATTTTCATTTTATTAAAAAAATAAGTCTTGTCAAAAGCAAGTGCTATAATAATCCTTAGCTAAGGAGGACGAAATTATGGCTTTTAAAGAAGGATTTTTCTGGGGTGGAGCTACTGCTGCAAACCAATATGAAGGTGGTTGGAATGAAGGCGGACGTGGTCCAGCTTTAACTGACTTTACTACTGGAGGTAGCGTTAAAGAATCAAGAAAGGTTACTTGGATCGATAAAGATGGAAAAGGACATGCTACAAATCAAATTCCATTTAATGATGCATTACCAGAAGGTGGAGATCATTATGCTTGTTTAGATGGATATTTATATCCAAACCATGAAGGTACCGATTTCTATCATCATTACAAAGAAGATATTAAATTATTCGCTGAAATGGGATTCAAGATGTTTAGGATGTCAATTTCTTGGTCAAGAATTTATCCAAAAGGAATTGAAGATGAACCTAATCAAGAAGGTATTGAATTCTATAGAAATGTATTTACAGAATTAAAGAAATATAATATTGAACCACTAGTAACAATTCATCATTTTGATACACCTATTTATTTAGTAGAAAATTATAGTGACTGGCAAGATCGTATTTTTATTGACTTTTTCGTAAAATATTGTAAAACAATCTTTACTGAATACAAAGGATTAGTAAAATACTGGTTAACATTTAACGAAATCAACAACACTTTAAGTGTAGCTAAAATGTTTGGTGGAATCAGTGATGAAGACTATAAAGCACGTTTACAACATTTACATTATCAATTTGTTGCAAGTGCAAAAGCAGTTAAATTAGGACATGAAATCGATCCTGAAAATAGGATCGGATGTATGCTAGGAGGAGCTATTTCTTATCCACATACTTGTGATCCAAAAGATATTCTAGCAAATCAACAAACAATGGAAGAAAATTTCTGGTATTGTGGAGATGTACAATGCTTTGGATATTATCCACCATTTGCAAAAAGAATTTGGCAAGAACATAACGTTACAGATTTAGACATTACTGAACAAGATAAAAAAGATTTATTAGAAGGTAAAGTAGACATGTTTACTTACTCTTACTATATGACAAACAATGTTACAACTCATGAAGCAGAAGATACAGTAGAAGGTAACTTTGCTGCTGGAATTAGAAACCCATACTTAACTTATTCTGATTGGGGATGGGCATTAGATCCATTAGGACTTCAAACATCATTAGAAATGATTTATGATCGTTATAGAATTCCACTAATGGTTGTTGAAAATGGATTAGGTGCTTATGATACAGTAGAAGAAGATGGATCAATTCATGATCCATATCGTATTGATTACTATCGTCCACATATTGAAGCAATGTCAAATGCAATCGCTAATGGTGTCGACTTAATTGCTTATACAACTTGGGGATGTATTGATTTAGTATCAGCAGGAACAGGAGAAATGAGAAAACGTTACGGATTTATCTATGTAGATAAACATGATGATGGAACTGGTGACTTATCAAGAAGACCAAAAGATTCATTCTATTGGTATAAGAAAGTCATTGAAAGTAATGGTACTGATTTAGATTAATTGATAAAGGTGTCTTTGTTATGAAGACATCTTTTTGTTTATATAAAAAAGGTCACTTTATGATTAGGTGACCTTAAATTGTTATTTTGCTTTTAAAATATAAATACGTGATAAATAATCTCCTTGTTTAAATTGCATGTTATGTTCACTACTAGAAGCATCAGTCGTAATGAGACCTAGGTTCATTAGTTCATCACCAAAGTGATTTGTATTGGCATATTCATTATGGTAATTAAAATTAGGGTTTAATCCTGTTAGTTTAATACGTCGATAACCAACATTAACTTCTTGTAATGGTCTAAAGTAAGCGACTAAAGCTGTTTTTTGATCGGGACTGACAACCATCCATGCACTTTCTAGATTTTTAAATGGACTTTTTAAACGGTAGAAAGATCCATATTGAATGATTTGGCGATATGTTTTCATAAAGTTAATTTGCTTTTTAATTTGGATTTTTTCTTCTTCACTTAATTTAGTTGGATCAAGTTCATAGCCAAATGTACCAAAATAGGCAACATTAGCACGTGTTTCTAATGGTGTATTTCGATATAATTGATGATTTGGAATAGCTGAAACATGAGATCCCATACTTGAAATTGGATAAACTAAAGAAGTTCCATATTGAATTTTAATTCTTTCAATAGCATCTGTATCATCACTTGTCCAAGCTTGAGGTGCATAGTAAAGTAGACCAGGATCAAAACGAGCACCACCACTGGCACATGATTCAAATAAGATATCAGGATAGTTTGTCGTAAGTAAATCATAAAGATGATAAACACCTAAGATATACTCATGCATGACACGTCCTTGACTAGAAGCATCATGACAAGAAGAATAAACTTCACTCATAGCTCTATTCATATCCCATTTGATATAAGAAATTGAAGATTCATCTAAAATCTTTTTCATACTTTGATAGATATATTCAACGACTTTTGGATTAGAAAAATCAAGAATGAATTGGGCACGACCATGACTTTGATGACGAGAAGGTGTTGCTAGCATCATTTCAGGATGAGCACGATATAAATCGGAATCTAAATTAATCATTTCTGGTTCAAACCATAGACCAAATTTTAAACCAAGATCATTTACTTTTTTTGATAATCCAGCAATACCATCAGGTAGTTTGTTTAAGTTTGGATACCAGTCACCAAGTCCTGCTAAATCGTTATTTCTTTTTCCAAACCAACCATCATCTAATACAAAGAGTTCAATTCCTAATTCTTTGGCAGTAGAAGCAATGTTGAGTAACTTTTCTTCTGTGAAATCAAAATAAGTGCCTTCCCAGTTATTAATTAAGATAGGGCGAACTTGATCGCGATATTTTCCTCTTGCTAAACGAGTGCGATAAAGTTGGTGATAGGTTTGTGACATGTCATTTAATCCTTGATCAGAATAAACCATGACAACTTCAGGTGTTTGGAATGATTCATTAGCTTTTAATAACCAATTAAAGTTTTGTGGATGAATTCCCATCATAACACGACTAACATGATAAGTATCTACATCTACTTGAGCGAGAAAGTTACCACTATAAACTAAGCTAAAACCTAAGATTTCACCAGATGTTTCGGTTGTTTCTTTTCTTTTTAAAGCGATAAATGGGTTAAAGTTATGACTTGAGTGTCCTTTGATTGAATAGATAGATTGAACACCCATTTCTAAAGAACGTTCGGTTATATTTCTTTCTCTTGACCATGCACCTGTAAGTTCTATTAAATCATAATCTTGATCAGGTAAGTCTAATGACATGGACATGATTTGTTGTAAATTTAAGGTTTGGTTACCTTTGTTTTCAATATGAACATTACGACAAAGTGCACCCATATTTTCATAAATAGTGTAAGATAAATTTAAATAACAATCTAATAAATCATCTTTTAAAGTAATGATTAAAGTTGAAGCTTCTTCATCTTTTTCAACATAAGTTGCTGGTAATCCTTTTAGTTTAGGTTTACCAGGAATGATTTGATAAGAATCAAAGTGAAATTCTAAGATGTGACTTCCGTTTTCTTGAACTAAATCAATTGCCGGTAAATGTTGATCACCACTACCATAAGTAGGGTACTCATTTTTTATATGTTCTAATGAATAAGTACGATCTCCTTCATAATAACAAACAGCCATTGCACGAGCTGCAATTTCAAATAGATGGTCAAAATTTTCTTGATCATGAATTTTTTTTCCATAATAGAGTTGACCTAAGTGACCACTAGGTAAAACTTTTATGATATAGCTTAATGTTTCATTATAAAGATGAAATGTTTGCGTTGATTGATGATAAATAATTGGCATAAAATCCCTCCTTTTTAATTCCTTTGTAAGTATAACACGAATAAAAATAAATAGAAAGAAAGAGCTATCAGTTTACTTGTGAAATAATTAACTTGATGGTAAAATAATGAAAAGAGCTCAAGGAGGAAAAATTATGGATATAAAAAAGTTGTTGTTATTGGTGGGGGCGTACTTGGAAGTCAAATTACTTATTGTGGTTATGATGTAACAATTTGACTTAGAAGTGAAGGAAGTATTGGTAGAACACAACCTAAAATCGATACCTTAAAACAAACATATTTAGATACCATTGAAATCATGAGCACTGATGAAGGTAAAACAAAAGAACATTGGGCTATGGGAATTAGTGATTTAGAAGATTTTGATTATTTGACTAGAACAGTTAAAGTGATAAACATAAATTAAAAGTAACCCCGTAACAGGGTATAGTCGCCACATGGATTGGCATTGTTTCAAACAAGAAGAAAATGATTTACAAACTAAATCATCTATTCTTGATTTGAGCTAAAACTCCCAACTTGAGATCATCCTCATAATCAAAGGAAACCCCTTCTGATTATGAAGTAATCAGTGGGGGTAATTCATAAACTAGAATTAATATTTTTAAAATAGAAAGTCAGCAACAATCATGGTTAGCTATGGTTGATATGTTGACTTTTTATTTTATATATTTTCGAAAGTTAAATTGTTAATTTATTTTTAAGAATATGACAATTATGTGACCTTGTGTGATTAAGATAGAAGTGTAGTAAAGGTTAAGAAACAAAAGAAGCACTTAATAATCTAAATACAAAGAAATAAAAAAGAAAAGAAATTGTTGGTGTGACTACAATGTGACTTAACAATGATAAATTAAAACTAGATAAAGGGAGAAGACATAAGGAGGTCATTACAATGAATAAAAAGAAAATTACAATAGCAACATCGTCACTATTAGTAGTCGGAATTGCAACATCTGCTACACTAGCTTATTTAAATAGTACGACTCAAACTAATACAAACGTATTCTCATCAAATAAATCAATTCAAATTAAATTGAGAGAAAAAGTTTGGGATGGATTTGATTTTAATGAGGACTATCCAAAAGATGTTACACCAGGAACTGTAGTTGATTCGACAGAATCTGATACAACAAAAGCAGGATTAGGATTTACATTAGCTCAAAATTATTATCCTGGAGATGTTATTCCAAAGGATCCAACAATTAAAAATGTTCAAGAAGATGCATGGGTAGCAATTAAAGTGGAATATAGTGAAGATACAAAAGAAATGATTGAAGATATCACATTTGATTCACAATGGACTAAGATTGCTGAAAGTGGTAATTCAGAACTTTATATGTATAATTCAGTTTTAACTAAAGATGCTGCGACATCTGCATTATTTAGTGAAGTAAATATTAAATCTACAATTACTGAAACTAAGAGATTTGATATTAAAGTTTCTGGTTATGGCGTACAAGCTCATGGTGTAGATGAAGCTACAGCTACACAAGAATTAAAAACATTAGTAGGTTTTTAAAAATTAGATAATAAATGGAGGAGATTAATATGAAAAATAAAAAAGGGATGGCAACGACATTAGTTGCAATGGGATTAACAGCAGTTTTAACTTTAGGTGGTACATTAGCTTACTTATCAACTATCACAGAAACAAAAACAAATACTTTTAGTTCTAGTAAAAATATTACAACAAAACTAGAAGAAAATTTCAAACCGGAAGAAGCAAGTAATTATCGTCCAGGACAAGTAATTACAAAAGCACCTACATTAACAAATGATAGCCAAAGTGAAGAAATTATTTGGGTAGCAGCTTCTTTAGAATTTACTAATGGTGCAAGTAATATGTCTTATAGTGACTTCCAAAAATACGCATCACATGATGGAATTACTTCAAATTGGAAACAAATTGCTACTGGTGCAGATGGATCTGAATTATATATGTATGGAATTAAATTGGAAAAAGGTGAAACTACAGATGCCATTTTCAATAATGTTACAGTAAGTACAGGAATCAAAGAAGTTTATAAAACGGGTAAAGAAGGTAAAATCATTTATACAGTTGATGAAAATGGTAAAGTTGTAGATGTTAAAGATGATACTACAATAGTAGATAGTAAAGAATACTTTGTAGTAGATAAAGATGGTAATAAAACAGTAATTAGTGCTACAGATGCTCAAAAAGGTTTACCAACATTTGAAATTAAGGTAACAGGTTATGCAGTTCAAGCAAGTGACATTTCTGAATCTCAAGCTAAAACTGAATTAATTAACTTAGCTAATGCTAAATTAAATACTACTTTTACAGCAATTCAATAACAAAAAATAAAAATAGGGGGATACAACTATGAATAAGAAAGTGAAAACAACTGCTTTAGCATTAGCTTTAGTTGGTGTATTAGGACTTGGATCAACTTTAGCTTATTTCTCTAGTAATTTAGGGGAAAAGACAAATACATTTACAATGGGACCTGGTACTACAGGTGAATTAGATGAACCTAATTGGGATGAAAAAAATGCAACAAATTATTATCCTGGTAAAGTCATTGCAAAAGACCCAACAATTTACAACAAAGGTGGTATTGAAGTTTATGCCATGGCTACACTTCAATATCAAATGTATGACAAAGAATTAGGATGGATTGATGTATCTTATGATGATTTAGATCGTTTTATCAACATCAAATCTGGTGTAAATAAAGATCAAGATGGTTTCGATACTGGATGGACTGTTCGTTTAGATAAACAAGTGGCTTACTACAATGATAAATTACCAGTAGGTCCTAGTGAAACAACACCATTATTTACAGCTGTTGAAATTGATCCATTAGCATTAACACCTGAACAAGTTGCTAGTGCAGATACGGATAAAGTACAATTCGATAAAACACAATATCAAGTTGTAGATGCTGATAACAAGATTACTTATAACTATACTGAATATCAAATGAGTGATTTTAAAATCATCGTAAAAGGTTATATTGTACAAGCTGATGGATTCAGTTCTTGTCAAGAAGCTATGGAAGCAGCTTTCCCAGATGTAGTAAAAGCTAAATAAGGGAGGCTTGAAGTATGAATAAGAAGATTAAAGTTGCAATTGCAACGCTTTGCATTGCTTCTGTAATGGCAATTGGTGGATCACTTGCTTATTTTACAGATTCTCAATCTAAAACAAACTTAGTAACAATTGGTCATGTTAGAGGAGATTTAATTGAAGATACAACAGATGATAATGCAACTAAAACAGATGATGGTATCGAATATAATGATCCTGTCACTCCTGGAGATGTTTTATCAAAAGCTCCTTATATCCAATTAAAAGAAACTTCAAGTGATGCTTATGCAAGAATGTCTATAGAAGTCATTGCTTTAAAAGATGGAGAACAAGTTGAAGGATTAGAAGATCAATTAAAAGAAATTCAATTTGATATTGACACAGCTCATTGGTCATTAGGTAGTGATGGATATTATTATTACAATACCATTCTTTCAAATGACACAGACCCTAAAACAACTTACTTATTTAGTGAAGTCACATTCCCAACAAGTTGGACTAATGAAATGGCTGATTTACAAATCCAAATCAAAGTTCATGGTGAAATTATTCAATCTGATAACTTTACACCAACAACAGACGCTTCAGGAAATATCGTTTCTTGGGGGGATGTCAATATTGAAACAACACATTAATGATTAGAGGTACCTAGCTTAGGTACTTCTTTTTTTTGATATTTTGTGATAAGATAAGAAAAAGGAGGGATAGTATGGATACAAATTGGTACGTTATACAAGTTATACGCGGTAAAGAAGAACAAACAGCTTCATTATGTCGTAATCGTATCCCTTCAACAATTTTAGAAGAAAGCTTTATACCTAAATATAAAATGAAAAAGAAATATGAAGGTGCTTGGCATGAAATTACTCAAATATTATTTCCTGGATATTTATTTATGATTAGTAATCATGTAGATTTGTTGAATAATGAATTAAAGAAAATACCAGATTTCACCAAACTATTAGGAAATGATGGTCATGAAATCTATCCTTTAAGAAAAGATGAAATTCATTTACTTCATTACTATGGTAATGATAATCATGTTGTAGATATGTCTTATGGATATATTAAAGGAGATCGAATCATTATCACATCTGGTCCTTTAAAAGGACAAGAAGGACAAATACGAAGAATCGACCGTCATAAACGTTTAGCATTTATTGAAATGACACTTTTTGAAAGAAGAACTTTAATGAAAGTTGGATTAGAGATTGTAGAGAAAATATAAGTTGTTAAAAATGAGTTCTATACCTATGTATAGGACTCATTTTTTAAAGTGAATCTAAATTGAACGAGAAAGTTGTTTGTTTACCTTCTCTGTGTCTAATAATATAGCCTGTTTTTTCTAAAATACCTATTTTATTTGAAACAGTAGATTTTGATAAATCAGTAAGTTCAACTAATTTATTGATTTCAATATTTTGTAAATGAAATAATGTATAATCTGTGATTATTGTTAGTATTTTTTTACTGGAAGGATCTAATTTTAAAGTAGAGTGAATTAAAATTAAGATGTACATAAGTAATAAATTTCATAAAATATTTATGTAGTCAATTTAATAATAATTTGAATTATGTCGAATTATGGGTTGAATTAAGTGACTCCCTACGATATAATAACAAACGAGCCAGAGCTCATAATAAAATAAGAAACAAAAGTTTATTAAACTTAATCTTAGCTTTGTCTAGTTAAGTAAGATATTCTTACATATTATGTGTTGCCAGGGGATAAATTGTATTTATGCCTTGGCGAAGCATATCTAAAAATGAATAAGAAGATACAAAGATAGAGCACTTCTATCTTTTTTTATTTGTTTATTAATAAGCTTTTGTATGTAATAACTAGGTATAAAAGCCTAGTTTTTTTTATTTTAAGGGGAAATTTGAAGGGAGGAATGAAAGAAAGATGTATAGAAAAGATAGTAAAGGATGGCTGAAACATGCTGACTTTATTCTTTTAG
>URQL01000008.1 GCA_900550005.1 uncultured Erysipelotrichaceae bacterium | reverse complement strand
TAACAAAATTGTTTTCGATTTTAACAACATACGATTTTGCCAATTCATCTAAGCGTTTTTGTATTTTATCATTTATTAATAAAGCTATTAAATAAGCATCTAATATATCAAATTCGTATTTTACTTTATCACTACTTACCATTTTCCGTGTAATAACCTGAACATTATTTAATTGTTGATCAGCTTTCTTATTTAAACCTAATTGTGAAATATAACGATAAATTTTATAATATTTATTAATTTTTTCATTTTCCTTCACTTCTTCAACATGATGTTCGCCATAAAAATTATTATTATCTAATAACTCTTCTATTGAATCATTATTATTAAAAAACAAATAATCATTTCCATACTTCACAAATCCCAATGGACACAATGAATAAATAAACGTACATATTGGGCATAAATTCATATCCACATTAAAATTATATAAAGCAGATTTTTTTCTAGTTAAGTCATCCGCAAAATCTTTAATAAAAGACATAGGTACACTCGTTTTGTTATTAATAAAATTATCACAATCAATACAAGTATCTTTTAGTTTAGTTTTATCCATTTTTAGATAATTCTTTAATGGCAATACAAAATCATTTTCAAAACATTCTTTCATATCTTTTTTTGCATTGTTTCTTAATAAAAAACTTCTTTCCCAAAATTTATTAATGTGATTATAAATTATACTTTTCATACATAAAGTTTCATAAATAGCAGGTTCTTTCAAGAATTCTTTTAATTCACGTAATTGATTAAAAGTGTATTCATTAATTTCCTGTTTTTTAAAATCTTTTTTCGTTACTCGTTCATAAATTGATAAGTTATGTATTTGCTCTTTTATTGAATTAATTCCTGTTTTATAACTAGCTGCAGATAATTTATCACTAATAAAGCCTAATCCTTCTTGAATATTTTTGATTGATTTTTCATTTAACTCACTATTTTCATAATTAAGTAATTGTTCTATACGTTCATTTATTTGATAAACATTAGTAGTGTTATAAAAACGAGTAACAAAAGTATCAAAATACATTTGAGTCAGATCGGCTTTTAATAAAAACTCTCTTCTAACTTCCAAGACATTATCATGTATAAAGTAGTCCTGACCTTCCATAGCAGACGATTGTTCAAGTAAACACACCATTCCCACAATTCCAGCATTTTTTAAAAAATCATTTGTTACAATTGATATATATTCATTCTCCATAAAACAACCTCCTATGCCACGATACGAAATTTTCCCATTCCAATAGAACGACGACTCCCAATACCACACTGTAATAAAGTATAAATTGAATTTGGACTCCCCTCTATTTTAAAATATCCTAATGTAGCACTCGCTTTATGGCGATATAAATGAACCACTGTTTTTTTTGCTTTAACTACTTTAATTGAAACTGATTCTTGTTTAAATGTTTTCAATAATAGATTAACATTTTCATTTAACTTTTCCTCAAAGCTATTATCTTCTACACTTAAATACAATTCTTTTTCTTGAGAAATATCACGAATAACTAATGGACTTTCCATCTTAATCAATGCCTCATTATCTTCATTGAATCGAAGTGGCACTATTCGTACCCTTTCTAAAATCATTGAATTTCCATTCATTGAAAATGGTTTATGCTCTTTATAAACCTTTAGAAAAACATTATACATTGAAAATAATTCTGACAAATCACAATCACTTACTTCAACACTTAATGATGTATCCGCTAAAAGTATTCTATTATTTTCATATTTTATAGAATTCATCTTTGTACAAAATGTATATTTTTTTACATTTGTTGTTTCAAATAACATTTTATACATTGATATATCATAGTGTTCTAAACAAGACTTTAAATAACTAGCAAAAACCTTATTAATGTTATTTGGCAAAGAATTATTTTCTAATTTAAAACTTAATTTTATTAAATACATATTTTTCTCTCCTTTCTATCTATAGAATACATCTAACCAATTATATTGTCAATACATAAAATATAGTTTAGGATATTTTTTTAGCTAATTAATTTTAATTTATTTTTACAAACATATATGATAAAATAGTTTAGTAATAATCAACCCAATTTTTGGAATGTAAATAAACTATATTTTATGTTACTTAACTAATCTTACCGACTATCGGAAAAAAGCGTATTTAACTACGCTTTTTTATTTTCAATAGAAATAACCATAATCGCGCTATTACGTAAAATCACTTGTATCACTGCTTTAGATTCATTTTCTACTTTATCATATAAACGTCCTGCAGAATATGTTCCTTTGGCAACGGAATAAACACTATTAGCTACATATCCTATTTTAACTGTATCTTTAATATAGACAGCTATTGCTTCTTTATCCTTTTTATTACTTGGTTCTTTTCTTAAAATAACTTCTTGATTTGGTTCTAATTCTTCTGGATCAATATGATGATCAATCCCTGTTAATGTTAATAATATTTCCATAACATTTCACCTCTGACTCTATTATAAAACTATTTTTATAAACCTACCCGCTTATATAAGCGGGTAGCATTGACTTTACAAATAATTTCTTCTAACATTAACTTAGGTGATACGTATGAAAAGAAACAAAGATAAAAACTCTTATTTAAAATTCTTAGCTGCCATTGATATTCTAAAAACATATAGTAATAAAGAAAATCCTTTATCAATCATTCAAATACAAAATTATTTTAAAAATCAAGATTTTCATTTAGACTATCGTTTACTTGATACTTATATCCATAATTACAACGAATATCATGATGATACAATTATTCAAAAAATAAAAAATAAAAATACCAATTACTATTATTATGTTCATTCTACATTAGATATTATGGAAGCAAAAGCGATCGTTGATTTAGTTTATAGCAGTGACTTCTTTACCCCTAAAACAAAAGAAAACTACTTGAAAAGAATGCAATCACTATTTAGTAAAAATGATGCCAGTAAATTTAATAAGGTATTGGATTTACATATTGAAGAAAATGAAAATGATCAGGTCTTTTATAAAGAATTAGACTTAATCATTCAAGCAATAAATCAAAATAAAAAAATATCATTTATCTATTATAAGCCATCATTAGACAATGCAAAAGAACCAAAGAGAACGATTCTAGCACCAATTGATACTTACTTTATTAACAATGAATATTATCTATTTTGCCAAGGTGCAAAAGATCCTGAAATATGTATTATTTATCGTCTTGATTATGTCCATGATGTTTCTATCACAAATGAATCTTTTAGCTTTACACCAATTCAATTACAAAATTTTCAAACTACATTAAAAAATATATCTAATGCTTATAGCGAAGGTGATACTCAAATAATTGAACTCGAATTCGATCGTAGTGTTTATTCAAATATCATTGATAAATTTGGAAAGAGAATTAAACCTATTAAAATTAAAGACAATCACTATAAATTGAAAGTTAAACATACTATTAATGCAACCTTTTATTCATGGATCATCGGTTTTGGTGGAAAGATTAAAATTATTGGTGATGACAAACAAATAGATAACTTTAAAAGCTTTTTAAGCCAATTTACTAAATAAAATCAAACACACATTTTCTGTGCTAGTTAAAATAACAAAGTAAATAACTAAATCATAACATCAATAAATAGATTTTACAAAATCTTTCTCCTGCACTCATATATTCAAAAAACATTTATGTCAGAAAGTAATATTTAAACAGTTTTACACTTAAAAAATAAAAGTATTTTCTTTGATTGAAAAATAAAATGATAGCGCTTAAGAAGATGATATAGTAATATCAAGAGGTGAAATTTCATGAAGAAAATGGAAAATTTATTATTTTATGTTTTTTACTTTATTTTCTTTGCAGCATTAAGTGGTTTTACAACTTACATTAATGTCTACTTGGAAAGTAAAGGTCTACAAGGATCACAATTTGGGCAAATCACAGCTGCCGGTTTATTAATCAGTGTATTCTTTGTTCCACTATGGGGAATTATAGCTGATAAATCAAAAAAATATAAATTGCTTCTTCTTGTTTCATTAGGAGCAAGCATCATAGCTTTATATTTTTATTCTAAACAAACTGTTTATTTAGGTCTTATTATTTGTGCCATTATTTTAGACCTAGTCCGTTCTGGGGCTATGCCAATGGCCGATGTTTTATCCATGAACTATTGTAATAAAAACAATAAGAATTACGGTTCAATTCGTTCAATGGGATCTCTTGGATGGGTTATTGGGTCTGTTGTTGTTGGTATGATTGCTGATGCAATTGGTCTTGATGGTGCACTATTTGGAACTTATGGTGGTTTATTAATTATTAGTTTCTTTATTGCTTTTGCCTTCCCTTCTAGTGATGGTGAACAAAATGATAAAAAAGAAGAAAAGAAAGATGAACCAAAAGTAAGTATCATGGAAGTATTTAAAAATAAGGATTTTATGTTTATTCTATTCTTATCTTTAATGACAACAATTCTAATTGATAGTTGTGCTGCTTATAACGGTAACCATATTATGAATACATTAAGTGGTAATAATAAACTAATCAGTATGTATACTGTAGCCACTGCATTACCAGAAGTTTTATTCTTAGCTGTTGCTTTAAAATATTACGAAAAATATGGATTTAAAACAATGTATCTCGTTTCAGCAGTATGTATTTTCATTCGTTTTATGGTTTATGCATTTGTTCCTAGTGTTTATGCATTCTTATTCATTTCCATCTTACACTGTGTTTCAACAGCTTGTGCAACAGTAGGAAATTTACAATTTATTAAGAGTTCAGTTTCTCCTGTTGTTTTTGCAACATCTGTTACCACATTAAATGCTTGTGTTTCTTTAGGTAGAGCTGTATATTCTTACTTATTCGGTATGGTTTATGAACAATTTGGAAGTTATACGATTTATCGTATTGGTGCAATCATTGCCTTTATTGCTATTTTAGTTATCGTAAAAACAAAACATTTTGATCATATGAAAGGTTTTAAAATTACTACAACAAAATAAAAGGAGTTACAAACTATGTCAGATTATCAATTACAAAATGAATTTGACATAAAGAAAGCCTATGTTCAAATTCCAGCAAGTTTTCATCAATATACCATCCATGGGAAATCTTCTCGAAAACTTGTACCTATGCAAGAAATAATTATAGATAAAGAAGATGACTTTTTTCAAATTTCTCATTTATTAGAAGTAGGAAATCAATTTAATTTTGTTAACGTTCCTTATCTTTACTCAATTGCTTTTCAAGAAGAAAACAATCTATGGTATCATCAAACGATTATTGTTGATGGATTTTGCCCTTACTATAATGAAGGGATTTACTTCCTTTTTACAGATCAAGATCATAATCACTATCAACTTTATATCCATGATAAACATCGTAAGAAACATTATTTAAAATTAAATAGCTCATCCATCAAGCAAATTCAATGGAGTGTATATTAAAATAGACTTACCCTAAGATAAGTCTATTTTTTATATTCTTCATATATTTTATCTAATAAATCACTATACATGTCGTCCTCTTTTGTACTGATCATATATTGTTTTGCTTTATTATAGTAGACATCAACAAGTTCTTGATCATCTCGAGCAACTAAGCCAATAAGTACAGGAGTATAAATAGCATAAGGTGAAATATAATATTTTTGTTTAACATGGCTAATTCCCATAGTAATATCATCTTCATTTCCAATATAAGCAATTCTTTCTAAAATCATTTTTTCAATTTCTACATTGATTTCTTGATCCTTTGAATATTCTTCTATTAAGGTTTGTAAAGAGTGAATTTGTTTTTCTATTATTTCTATTCTTACCCCTTTATAAGACATATCTAATGCATCAATTAATTTTTCACCAATATGTTCATCAGAATAACTTACATAACTATCTGCGTGGTGAAGTTGATTTAATCGAATTAGACTATCAACTAAATTAAAAGATTGTTCTAATGTTAAATCATGACTCATTGTTTCTTTAAGATAATAAGGATCTATTAATTCTTGATCAGGATAAGCTTCTTTAATGATTTTATCTAATAAATCAAATAAACATTTTCTTAAATAAGTTTGTGTTTTTTCATCGACTTGTCTAAGTTGACTGTCATATTGATGAATCAACGTATTTTCCACTTGTTTAATGTTATAGCTATTAGCATATTGAATAAGAATCATTTTTTGATAAATTATTATTCCATAACTTGCTAATTCTTTTACTAATTGATTAATTGTTGCTTTCTTTAAATCGAGTTTACTCATTTTTATATTTCCTTTCTTGGTCTATTACTTGTTTTATAATTTGAATAACACCATCCTGTTTAGGATCCAAACAGGTATGTTGTGCCACCTTTTTTGCACACTCCATAGCAGAAACAGGGGCATAACTATTTTCAAAATAATTAAGCATGCTTGCATCATTACCACTGTCACCAAATACATAAATTTCTTCTTTTAAATAATGATTCATTTCCATAAGTTCGATTATTGCATCTAATTTACTGGCTTTCAATGCCGTAATTTCAATGTTATCTCTGCTTCCTAAAACAATATTAACTTGATTTTTAAAAAGCGTTTGTAAGGTTTGATAGAGTTGTTTTACAGCTATTAAATCTGAACTTTGTATTTCTACTTTGTATATTTGAGATTGATCATCTAATTTTGAAAGAGCAGTACGATAGCGATAATCTCCATAACGTAAAATCACTTTGATTACTTGTTTACATTTTTGTTTAATTGACATATTTTGATAAACCATATCCAATGTATGACAAGTTATTTTAAATGATGATGGAATATATTGTTTTAGTGTTGGATAAAAATCCAAAGGTAATGGGTGTTCGAGCATTTCTTTAACATAAGCACCATTTAAACAAATGACACCATCGATTTCTAATCCATATTTTATAAAGATAGGAGATACTTGATTGTAATTTCTTCCTGTAGCAAAATAGATAGAATGCCCTAATTGTCTTGCTTTTTGAATAACTTTTACTCCCTCTTTACTTAAAGTATTATAAGGAGCTAACAAAGTTCCATCTAAATCAGTTATAAATATTGCCACTAGAAACCACCTCTTTGCCATTATAACAAAATTCAACTATAAAAAAAAGATAAATGACAAGTCATTTATCCTTCATCTTCAGGTGTTGGATACCACATTTGATTAAACTCTTCAACTGTATATACCCAATCTACAGTAAAGTTTTGTGTATAAGTGGTTTGATTTCCTTGTGAATCTGTAGCAATAGCTGTTATTTCATAATCACCAGGTGAATAAAAGTCAATATCTCCTTGATAAGACATTGTTATTGCGGATTCATCCGTTACAGTAAAGAATGGTGTATAATCCGTAATAACATGCGTGATTGGTACATGAATCGTATCTTCCCTAGCTATAAAAACTGGAGCAGATGTATCTTTAATTGTGATTGTAAAGAAATAACGATGATCATTATATTGAATATAGGCTGAATAACGTCCACTTGTTAGCGGATAAGTATAAGTAGGATCTGTTATTTGAAGAGAAGCATTGTTTAAAATATTTTGTTTTTGTTCGTCACTTTGATTACTAAAATCAATGTAATCTTCTAATGAATTTGAATAATTTTGACTGATGTCAAAGTCAAAATTCATTTGTTTTAATTGAATTTCTTTTTGCTTTTTATTCATCAATTTATTAGCACATAGACCAAGAAAAGCAATTAATCCAATTACAATAATAACTTGTACAAGCTTTTTCATTAATAATAATATCCGTAATGTCCGCTTTGTTTTTCTTCAGCTTGAGTCAAAATTGCCCCAATAATATTACATCCACTTGCTTTTAATCGATCAACAGCACTATGTGCTTCTTTTCTAGATGTTTTAGCACTTGAACATACAAAGACTGTTCCATCAACAATATTTCCTACTGGAATAGCATCACTTACTGCACCAATAGGTGGGCAATCTAAAATAATAAAATCAAAGTTTTTCTTTTGTTCTTCTAAGAAATTTTTAAATGTAGCTGAACTTAATAAATCAGTAGGGTTAGGAACTTTTGTTCCTGTAGGTAACACCGTTAATTTATTTTTAAAAGAACTATGTTTTATATTTTTAAAATAATTTGTATTGATTTTACCACTTTGAGAATATTCTAATAATAATGTTGATAATCCTTCTTTATTTGATAATTTGAAATATTTATGAATTTGAGGTTTTCTAAAGTCACAATCAATTAATAAAACATTTTCATAGAATCCAGCATAAGTGACAGCTAAATTCAAAGCTGTTGTTGTTTTTCCTTCCCCAGGCATTGTTGAAGTGATGTTGATCACTTTTGTTCCTTTAGAAATGTTTGAATAATCAATACTTGTTTTAATTTGGCGATAAACTTCTGAATAATTAAATTGTGAATTTGAATTTGTTAAAGTAATAATCTTGTTATTACTAGCGTTACTTTTTACTTTTTTCTTAAACATTTTTATCTCCTTTTAAATAGTTTCTTAAAAAATGATTTTTGTACTGGTTCTAATGTTTCAACAGGTTCACCATTTAAAATATGAACACCATTTACACAACATAATAAATCAGCCGTTTTTTTAGAATAATGGTCACATAACCATTGATAAGCTTGATCTAAATTTGGATCTCTTTTTCCATCAGGACGATGTGTATCTGTGCCAATAACATGTACTAAGCCTTCGTCAAGCAATGCAATTGCATTTTTTTGCACTTGTGAACCATGAATACCTAATAGACTAGAAGTATTCATCTGAATAACATAACCTTCATTTACCCAATTACGAACTCTTTCAATATCCATTTTTTCATGGAAGTAGCGTTCTACATGAGCTACAACGACTTGATATCCACGAACCGTTAATTCGTATAATCTTTCTTCAACATCTTCTTTACTGCCAAGTTTTCGTGTAACATTAAACTCAGCTAGTAAATAGTTTGTATCACCAATTGTATTAACTAATTTTTGATCTAACATTTCTAAATAATCATGATTTAAAAACAATTCGCATCCTTTTATAATCGTGATATTGTATTGTTTGGCCAATTGTTGTAATTCTTGAATTCTTCGATTCATATTTTCAACAACTTCTTTTGTTTGTCCTGGTATAAAATGTGGTGTAGAAACAACGTATTTTACATTTTGATTGGCCATCTTTACTAAAGCTTTTATCGTGTCTTCTTTAGTTGGATAGCCATCATCAATTCCCCATGCAAGATGAGTATGAAGATCGACAAAATTCATTAATCTTTATACCATGGCACAACACCTAGTGCAGGAACACCTAAGTATTGTTCTACTTGATCTTTATTTTTAATACGTGTATCTAACATAAATTGTACAAAGACAACACCACAACTTCCTACTAATCCTAATAATAACCCAATTGCAATATTTTTTGTAAGACTTGGTGAAACAGGCGTTTCATTGATTTTAGCTTCATCTAATATAGCAATGTTATCAATTTGTAAAGTTGTTTGCATTTCACGATAAAATACATCAATTGTATTTTGTACAATAGCTTGACTTAATCCAGCATCTGTTGTTGTTGCTGTTACTTTAATGATTTGTGTATTGGTTTCAGCTCCTACAGATAATGCCTCTTTAACAACACTATTTTCTACTCCAACATTACCTGCTACTGCAGATAAAACTGTATCACCCTTCATAATTTCGACATAGTTATTAACCATTTTATCATTTGAATTGACTGTAGAATAATCTACCATCCCTTCAGTTACTTTTGGTTTTAGATAAATTCTTGATGTTGAAGAATATTTTTTATCAATAAAACCAATTGTAAATGCTCCAGCCACAATTCCAACAATAATTGTTGTAAGAGCAATAAATTTCCATTTTGCTTTTAAAGTAAGTAACAATTCCTTTAAATCAATTTCAATTTCTTCATTATTTTCTACTGTATCCATTGTTTTCTCCTAATTAACTGTAATTTTATTTCCATTTTCCATATCTTGAATATAGCTAGAAGCTTGACTAACTGTTTCTTCATATGGAATCATAACATATAAATTATATCCTGGCATAGAATAGCAAGTTGTTGACATACTACCTGAACCATTTAAAGAATAACGCATGATTTGCCAAGAAGCATTATCATTTAATTGCATTTGAATTAAACGAGAAATATCTGTTGTCGTTAAAGTCATTTCCATTGCATCACCAACTGAATCTAAAATTTGTGAATAGTTTGAAAGAAGTGCTGGTGTTAGCATCTTATTGATAATACCTGTAATGACTTCTTGTTGATTTTGCACACGATGACGATCCCCTTCACTGTAAGAGTAACGTTCTCTTGAATAACGTAAAGCCATTTCTCCATTCATGTGATTCATACCTTCTTGAATATTAAAATTGCTTAATGTTAATGCTCGATCAGAATAAACTTCTACACCACCTAATGCGTCAACGACTTTAATTAATGAACTAAAATTTATTCTTATGTAATAATCAATATTGATTCCTAAAAGATTTTCCATTGTACTTACTGTTTCATTAATACCATAAATACCTGAATGAGTAAGTTTATCATTCATTCCACTTGTTGCTAGAGGAACATAATAATCTCTTGGAATACTTGTAAGTAAAATTTGTTTCGTTTGTGGATTAACTGTAACGATCATATTAACATCTGATCTAGCAACCGTTGAAACTGGTCCATAGGTATCAATTCCTGATATGTATACACTAAAAGTGTCTTTAGCTACATTTGTACCTGTTGAGGTAGGTTCAATTTCTTCTTTTACTTCATATTGATAAATTGTACGTGTATGATCATTAAAATCTATGTCTAATTCATCCATTACACCTCGATAAGCTTCATTTAAAATGATAGCATCTACGTCATCATTATTTAAAGCTTCTAATAATAAATCAAATGTATCGATTGCTTCATAATTCACTTCTACTTGTTCTGTATTTTTAATTTCATCTTTTGCTTGACTGACATAAGTAGAATCATTATTTACTGCCCCAATAGTTTTACCTGCTAAATCTTTTAATTCATTATAACTTGAATCACTTTTAACAATTACTGATACAACATGTGTTTGATAATTTCCATCTGTAATATTATTTAATGCCTTAAATCCATCAAATATTGTTGCTGAACCAAAAATTAGAGCTATACATATAATAAGTGAAATAATTTTTCCAATTAAGTTTTTTGTTTTTGATCCTTTTTTTATTAATAAAAAGAATGATAAAATCATTAATAAAATAAGAACAGCACATACAATCATTAAATAACTACTAGGTATTAATTGACGAACACTATATACAAGGTAGCTACTAATACATAATTGTAAGATGCATAATAAAATATCAAAGCCTTTGCTTATTCTATTTTGCATTTTATAGTCCTCCCATATTTTTAATAAGCCGAATTTATTATACTATATTTCACTTTTTAATCAACTCTTTTTAAAAATTTCTCCCATGATTTCAGTAGAATTAAAAAAGTAGGTTTTTTTTAATTCAACCCCACTTTAATTACTTTTTATATTTTTTTAACAATATTATCTTCAGCTTTAAAAATACTATGATCAGGTACAACACCTCTTACTCTTGATAATGGATAAATATTAGAATGTCTACCAATCACAGTTCCAGGATTTAATACACTATTGCATCCCACTTCTACAAAGTCACCTAGCATAGCTCCCATTTTCTTTAATCCTGTTTCAATTTGTTCACTATTGATTCTATCTTTAACAACAACTAATGTTTTATCACTTTTTACATTGCTTGTAATTGAACCTGCACCCATATGAGATTTATATCCTAAAATAGAATCTCCTACATAATTATAATGAGGAACTTGTACATTATCAAAGATAATTACATTTTTTAATTCAACAGAGTTTCCTACAACACAATTTTCTCCTACTAAAGCACTACCTCTGACAAATGCACCATGTCTTACTTCTGTTCCTTTACCAATAATACAAGGTGCACCTAAATAAGCACTAGGAAATACTGTTGCTTCTTTATGAACCCAAACATGTTCACTTACTTCTGTATATTCATCACTTGATAATTGACTTCCTAATTCAATAATTAAATCCTTAATTCCTTTTAAAGCTTCCCAAGGATAAGTAAATTGTTTTAAATAACTACTTGCTAAAGTATGATCTAAATCATACATATCATTAATCGTATACATCTTATAACCTTCTTTCCTAAACTATTTTATCATAATCTCTGTTTTATTTATTTCAAATATTGTAAATTTAGATGGTTTCTTCAATATTTATATATTTAATATTTTCTTTTTCAAGTGCTTCTTTTAAAGAATGATTATGACCCACTACAACGCGAATACCTTCTTGCCCTTGCATTTTCATCATCCAAAAATCACCCGTTGAATCTCCCGCACATAACATAGGAGGTGTATCATTATATAAAGGTGCTAAATAGAAATTGATTAATTTTTCTTTTCCTTCTTTAATTGTGATAATATGGTTTGGATTATGTGTATGTATTTTAATAGCAAACATATTCTTTTCATTAAATAGATCTTTAAATTCATCAAAATCTAAAATACCTTTAATTACTTCAAAAGAAGAAGCAGATACCATATAAACATCAATATGATGATCTTTTAAATAATGTAAGATATCTAGTGTTTCTTGATTTGCCCTAAAACCTCGACATAATCTTGGTTGTAAATTAAAGGTACTTAGTAATTCACTATGTTTTGTGATTAATTGATGATCTTGGTGATAATTATCTAAAAATGCAAGATGAGCGATCTTAGTAATTTCATCTTTATCATAATCTTCTAACAATCGAAGTACCCATTGATAAGTAAAATAAGAATCACACATTTTATCTGCTACTTCGAATAAAGCAAGCATCACAATACTAAAACGTTCCAATTCTTCTTTATTCGTTTCATTATACAACTTTTCATATAAACTAAAAGCTTCTTGTTCTAATGCAATCATTTGATTTTCATATATTTTATACGCTTTATCAAAATACTCATGAATAATAAGTAGTTCTCTAAATTTTTGAGGTACCATGTTCAATTTAAAATTTTCTACTTGATAAATATATGCCATTTCTTGAACATCATTATTAATACATGTATGATCAAAATCAAAACATGCATACTGTTTATTCTTCGTTATTTTTTTATTTATTATTGTAAATAATTCTTTCACTTACATCCTTCCTTTCCTTATTATTTTAACATACTCTAATACTAAATGCTTTTCTTTTATTTATCATCTTTCTTGAATTTTCTTTCTTACAATAAAAGAAAGGAGAAAGATAATGTTTAAATATGAAGATCAAAACACTGAATTTAAACAAGAATATGTAACAAATATTAAAAAAGAAGTCCTTGGTTTTATCAATAGTGATGGTGGAACTATCTATGTTGGCATTCGTAAAGATGGTGAAATCATTGGAATGAACGATTCTGATGGTACCATGTTGGAAATTGCTAACTCTTTAAAAGATACATTAGTACCTGATGTTATGTCCTTTATAAAAATCAATTCATTGACCGTAGAAAATAAAATCATCATTGAAATACAAGTCAGTACAGGAACCAACAGACCTTATTATTTAAAGGAAAAAGGATTAAAGCCAAGTGGTGTTTACATCCGTAAAGGAACTTCTACTCAACCAATGAGTGAAGAAGCAATTAAAGAAATGATTATCCAAAGTAATGGAAGACCTTTTGAAAATTGTAGAAGCATAGAACAAAATCTTACTTTTAAAACATTAACAGATAAGATGAATGATCGTAATCTTCCTTTAAAAAAGGCACAAATGATCACTTTAAAAATGATTGGTGAAGATGACTTGTACACAAATTTAGCTTATCTATTATCTGATCAATGTAACATCACTACCAAAATAGCTTTATTTCAGGAAAAAGACAAAGAAGAATTTAGAGATCGTAAAGAGTTTAAAGGATCACTTTTAAAACAACTTGATGATGTTTACGAATATCTTCTACTTTCAAATAAAACAAAAGCCCGTTTTATTGGGTTGAATCGTTATGATAAAGAAGATTGCACTAAGAGAAGCTTTATTAAATAGCGTTGTTCATAGAGATTATTCATTTAGTGGAAGTAATATAATCAATATCTATAAAGACCGTATTGAATTTATCTCTTTAGGTGGTCTGGTTCCGGAATTAGAACTAGATTCGATTTTTTTAGGCGTATCTCAATCACGTAATCCTCATTTAGCTTCTTTATTCTATCGTATACACCTTGTTGAAAGTTATGGTACAGGAATTAGTAAAATCCAAAGATCCTATAAGAATGAATTACAACAACCCCTATTTGAAACTGCAAAAGGTGTCTTTCGTGTAACACTTCCTAATCAAAATGAGAAAATTTCATCTTCAACATCTTACATGATCAAAGAGTCTCCTTCTCTATCATCAACTTATTATGATTCAAAACAACTCATTCTTAATTACACTCGTACCAATCAATCCATTACTCGAAAAGAAATTGAAACACTTCTTCATGTTGGTACGACTAAAGCATGTAAATTATTAAAAGAACTTTGTGAATCTAATTTACTCTTAGCTCAAGGTAATGGTAGAAATAAATACTATACTCTAAAGTAATATAAGCATCTTAGAATTATCTAAGAGACTTTTTTGTTCTTATCTAGTTGTTCTACCAAGTTTACCTTTTTTGTAGACTTTGATCTAGTCCATGTTTTTTCTTGTTCATATTTCAAAAATTTTATTAAAGGATCTAAATTTTCTTCCTCATCATATTTTTCTAAACAATCATAATAAATATTCTTATCTTCATTATAAACTACAAGAGGCTTTTTATTATTGATCAATAAATAATAATTTACTAATGTTCTGCCTACTCTTCCATTCCCATCTGCAAAAGGATGTATACTTTCAAAATTAGCATGAAAATACGCGGCTACAGTATAATAATCCATATTTTCACCATGAATAGAATTTATCTCATCAATTAATTCATTTAAATCTTTCTCAACATCTTCAGGATTAGATCCTACTTGATTTCGACCTGTAACATAATCATGTTTTTTAAATTCCCCAGGTCGTTCATTCTTTTCATTATATCTTATCTCATCATAAGTGCCTTTTGTAAGTTTATAATGGATTGCTTTAATTAATTCTACAGATAGTGGTTCTTTATTTACAATTTTATCTAGTAAATATTCATAACATTCTTTTTGATTAATAATTTCAAAAAGAGTACGTAAATTTCCAGAAAAATGACTAATATCTTGTTCTTCAAATATTTCTCTCGTCGTATGAAAGCTTGTTTCTGGATTTTCAATAGCATTTGAATTATAAGCAAATAATATTTTAAAATTAATTAATTCAGCTTTTAATTCATTGACTGAATGATACAATAATGAATCATTAAATTCCATATAAATATTCTCCTTTGCTCTTACTAAAAAACTATCAAGTCATATTTTTTCTATATTAACATCAATTATTTTTATACTCATCTATCTCATTCAATACTAAAGATATTGCTTCATCATTGATTAAGTAACCATAAATACTAGCTTGAGTTAAAATGTAATCATGATTTAATATCACTTCACTAAATCTAAAAAATAAAGTACCAATAAATAATTCGTCTTGACTTAAAGAATCAATTTCTTTATTAAATAACTCTTTTAGTCCATAATATGATTTATTATGATGACGAACAAGTGCTGTTGACACATAAAGATATAAAAGGTAATCTTTCATTCGATTCTTATTGGCATAATAATGTTTTTTATAATATATTTCTAAACTATTAAAAATAATTTTGGTATAAATAACTTCATATATTTTACGTTTAATCAAATTGATTAAATTATCTCTAGTAAATCCTGTTTCAATTCCAATCGAACGAACTAATTGTGCTTCAATAGTAGAATGTCCCCTGGATAATATCTGTTTAATTTGTAATACTGTTACACTAGCAAGAATATTATCGACTTGTTTTAAAACATTTATTATAAAAACAGAATATTTTTTTACAATAAAAGCTATCTTTCTTATAAACCATTTACAATAATAAGGGTATTTTTTTAAATTAGTTAAATAATATAATAAACTAAACATTTTGATTTTATTAGTTCCTAATAAATGATCCTCAGGAACAGAAAGATGGATAAATCTTGGAATAGCATAATGATATATATAATCGAGAGAAAAAATTGTCAAACATTTCTTTCTTTTATAATAAGATTTATCTTCTAACCTTACAACAATTTCAAAGAAATTTTTATTACAGTTATAATTTAGATTATTAATTTGACAAAGAGAAGTCATTTTTTCGTATACTTCATCTAAACTTTTAATTCTCCAAGGTAAAATAAACAAAGTATTCGCAATTGAGCAAACTAACATTATCAATCCAACAAATTTAATATCTGATGGATTATTTAAATAGTATTCAAACAATATTACAAAACACAAAAAACGACAAAAAGCATATTGGAATATCATAACATACCAAAAATCCATCAACTTATAACTTATTCGAACCATATATTTTTGTTTAAAATCAGATTCAGTCAAATATTCATCATAAAAAAACAAAGTCAATAACATAATCATTATAATTACTTTTAACTTATGATTAGAAAAAATATATAATGAAGTAGATATATATGTAACCATAATCTTTTGATTATCTTGAAGAAAAGCAGGTTTTAAGAACAATAACAACGCTAAAAAATAAATTACTAATGGATTTTGAAATAAAGATAACATTTTATTTTTCTTCTACTTTCACTAAATCAAATGTTCTAGTTTTTACATGAACTTCATCAATATCTACCAAATAATAATTTCCCTTTTCTATAGAAATACTATTTTTAGACTCATCAACTTCACTATTCATAACAACAAATTTTCCCTGATATACACTTACGATCACTTGATTATTGTCTATCATTTCATATGTTGATGGTAATTTTGATTGTCCAAAAAAGATTGTAACCAAAAAAACTAATAAAAAACCAACTTGTACTATTGTTAAACTTGTAATAGCATATATTTTACCAACTTTATCAATTAAAATTATAATAACTAATGTAATATATGCAATTGAATAAAATGATAATATGTATAATTCCCATTCTTTACCACTGAAAAAATATTCTTTCATAAGAATCAGATTAAAAATTAAAAGAAGGATAAAAATAAAAATGATTGTTGCTTTACTTCCAATAGTTAAGTCTGTTAAATCTTTTTTTTCTAAATCCATTATTACTGTAAAAAAAGTAACTATAGGAATTAAAACAATTAAAAAAGCTAATAAATATTGACTCGTTAAATTTTGTCTAAAAAAATAGCGTGAGTTAATTCCAAATAAACTACCTAAGCTGTTCGCATTATTACAAATTTTGAAAGTACCTATAATTCCTGCAATAAAAGTAATTGGAGCAATTACTTCACCAAATTTTTTTAGCATATTAAAAATTTTAGGAGTATATTTTTTAAAAAAATCTTCTATATATTTTTTCTCTTCTAAATCATTTTCTTTTTCCATGTTATCCTTTTGCTCTTTTTTTCCCATTTGTATCCCTATCCTTTCTAAATCTAAAAACTTAATATCATATTATCACAAAATATAGAAAAATACTAAACAATCCATATAATTACTAATAAATAAAAAAACGACTACTTAAAATTTTAAATAGTCGTTCATACATTATTAAAAAAAATTTCTTATTCAAACTGTATTAACCTGTTATGTTACTTTTAGAATTTAACATTTCTATAGATAACCCATGTTTATAAAATAAAACCTCTGATCCTTTATACTTTTTTTCAATTGTATATGTTAAATTATATTCAAAATGATTACAAAATTCATATATACTAATAATATCATCTACATTATCATACGTTACAATCCAAGGATAATCTAAATTTTCCACTTTTTTAGCTAATTCTTCATGATCGCTCTTTTTAAAGTAATTACGATATAATTGTGATCCTTTAACATAATACGGGGGATCAATAAAGAAAAAAGAATTCTTATGAAAATTAAGCTCTAAAAAATCTTTTGCATCAAAATCAAATATTTGTATCTTTTCTTTATATTTTAAAATTGTTTCCACTCTTTGAATTAATTTTTCTTTATTAAAACGACAATCAATTAAATAATTTCCTTTTTGAGAATATCCTCCTATTGGTCCAGCAGTAATTATACCTGATCTATTAGTACGATTTAAATAAAATGTTGAAAATCCTAGTGCTAATACATCATTTGGTTTATTTAAATATATTTGTTTTTGTCTATCTCTTTCTTCCAGAGTAATAGGTGTATTTTTAATCAATTCAATAAACTCATTTCCATAAAATAATATAGATGCCCAAACACTATAAATAGCAGGATCATTATCATTTAAAATAATCGAATCAACCTTTCCCCTAAACAAAAGATTTAAAGCTAAATTACCTCCACCAGCAAAAGGCTCTATATATGTACACCCCAATAAATCATTATCTTCCAATATCTTCAAGGTTTGAAGATACATTTTACCCTTTCCACCAGGATAACGTAATAAAGAATAGTGGGCCATTTTATTCACCTTTTTTGCTTTCATCTTCCTCATAAGTAAGTATATAATTTAAAATATCATATAATTGTCCATTAGCATAAGAAATAAGAAGTCCACCATTATCATTTGGTAATAAACTAGGATGGTGAATTAACTTATCTAAAAAATCTTTAGCAGCATAATTTCCAAAAACCATGTTAAATTTTTTATCTATTTCTTTATTAAAAATTACATTTTTATTAACATACAATTTATTTAATTCATTTATCATCTTTCCTAAATTAGCATCACCATTATTTTGACAATCATCATATTTCTTAGGAAATTTATATGACATCCAATATTTTAAACATTGTTCAATTAATGTTCTAATTAAAAAATAAGTACATAACTTGTATTTTCTATAATCTGGATATTTACCATTAGATAATAATTTTAACTCATTAATTACATTAACAACCCCTTTATGTAATTGCCCATCTATTTTTGAATTGCGTGCAACATACAATTTGCTTAATTTTAATTCTTCAGATAATTTCTTTTCATCATTAGGTTTAGCTTTTTCAACTTTATTTACGATAGCTGGATCATTATCACTATTAGGTAAATCTAATTTCAACTGCTTTACCTCATTATTATTTTTACTATCATCATCAACAGTAATTGGTTGAGCTACTGGATTTACTTTAGATAAAACTGGTTCTTTGTCTTTTTTGTTCATTTTTTCATTAACCATGACATCTAACTCATCAAACAATATTTTTCGAGTTTCTTTATCATTTACAATATGATGCGTTTGGTTTTCTACTCTATCAACCAATAATTTAAATTTTATTTCAAATAAATCTTGATCTATATTAATAACAAATCCTCTTTCTGTTTTACTAATTCCAAGCCATGTTCGGCCATCTCCAGTAAATATTCTTTCCCAATTTGTTTTAGTAATATTATTCCTTTTACTTGGCTTTAGTATCTTTTTATCTTCCATTTCATTAAGGAATGCATACATAGGGTCACTTTGTCCTCTTGATCTTCTATATCGGGCTTTTTCTTCAGATCCCCATGAAACAGTTCCCTTTCCATTTTGTTCTCCTTGATGCTTTAATCCCATTGCATGGCTTAATACAGATAAATCATTGCTTATATAGCACATTATTGAATTTGGAACATCATCATAGTCCTCAAGAATTTCCAAAACTTTAGTATATAATTTTATATTCGTATGGCGAATAATTTCTGGATGATTTAATATTTTTAAAGCTGCTACTCTTCTATTTCCTTCTTTAGAATATAATTTTCCAGTTGAATCAAGATATACTCCTACAACATCAAGAGGATTAGTTCCATTTTCAAGAATATCTTTCATTAATGAAATAATTTTTTCATTAAATTTATAAGTTTTCATCATCTCTTCCAAAACCAGTTCATCATTACTCACTTCATCATTTCTTGGATTTTCTGGATCCAAATATAAATCGTCTATTTCTACCAAACAATATTGATCGATACCATACTTCATAAAAATCCTCCTTCTCAGTTTTTAGTATTCTGATTTCACTTTTACAACAATAAATAATTAATCTCTTCTAAATAAATCTCTTGTATATACTTTGTCTTCTACATCATCTAAACAATTATCATATCTATTTGCTATAATAGCTTTGCTTTCGTCTTTGAATTTATCTAAATCATTAACTACTAAGCTTCCAAAGAATGTTGTTCCATCTTCTAATGTTGGTTCATAGATAATGACTTTTGCTCCTTTGGCTTTGATTCTTTTCATGACTCCTTGAATTGATGAGGCTCTAAAGTTATCACTATTTGATTTCATAGTAAGTCTATATACCCCTACTGTGATATCTTTTTCTTTATCTTCATTAAAACTATCATTTGCTTCATATGCTCCTGCTATTTCTAATACTTGATCAGCTATGAAATCTTTTCTTGTTCTGTTTGATTCAACTATTGCTTCAATTAGGTTTTGTGGTACATCTTGATAATTGGCTAATAATTGTTTTGTATCTTTTGGTAAACAATATCCTCCATATCCAAATGATGGATTGTTATAATGACTACCAATTCTAGGATCTAAACATACTCCATCTATGATTTCTTTTGTATTCAATCCTTTCATTTCTGCATAGGTATCTAATTCATTAAAATAAGATACTCTTAATGCTAGATATGTATTAGCAAATAACTTAACGGCTTCAGCTTCTGTATAACCCATAAATAATGTATCAATATCTTCTTTGATTGCTCCTTCTTGTAGTAATGATGCAAATGTATGTGCTGCTTCTACTAATCTTTCATCATTCATATCTGTTCCTACTATGATTCTTGAAGGATATAAATTATCATATAAGGCTTTTGATTCTCTTAAAAATTCAGGACTAAAAATGATATTCTTACTTCCTGTTTTTTCTCTAATGCTTTGTGTATATCCTACTGGAATAGTAGATTTGATAACCATGATCGCATTAGGATTGATTTTCATAACTTGTTTAATAACACTTTCTACTGCACTTGTATCAAAGAAATTCTTCTTTGAATCATAATTAGTTG
>URQL01000007.1 GCA_900550005.1 uncultured Erysipelotrichaceae bacterium | reverse complement strand
TTGTTTCATCTTTAGCTAAAGCCCAAGGCATCGTTTCATCAATATATTTGTTTGTTCTTCTTAATAGCTTAAAGATTTCATCAATAGCATCAGCTACTCTTAATTGTTCCATTTTCGCAATAACATTTTTAGGAGTTTGTAATGCTAAATCTTTTAATTCTTGATCAACCGGTTCAACCACATGTCTATCTTCAACAATCCCATTAAAGTATTTATTTGACATTGCAATTGTTCTATTAACTAAATTACCTAAAACATTTGCTAAATCTGAGTTTACTCTTTCAATAAGTAAATCCCATGTAATATTTCCATCATTATCAAATGGAATTTCATGTAATACAAAATAACGTACTGCATCTACTCCAAATAATTCAACTAAATCATCCGCATAAATAACATTTCCTTTTGATTTAGACATTTTTCCGCCACCTTGTAATAACCAAGGATGTCCAAATACTTGTTTTGGTAAAGGAATGTCTAAAGCCATTAACATAATTGGCCAATAAATAGTATGGAAACGAATAATATCTTTACCAATTAAGTGTAAATCAGCAGGCCAAAATTTTTTGAATAATTCACCATGATTTCCATCTACATCATACCCTAATCCTGTAATATAGTTTGTTAATGCATCGATCCATACATAAACAACATGTTTAGGATTAAAAGGTACTGGAATTGACCATTTGAATGTTGTTCTACTTACACATAAATCTTGTAATCCAGGTAATAAAAAGTTATTCATCATTTCATTTTTTCTTGATTCTGGTTGAATAAATTCTGGATGAGTATTGATATAATCAATTAAGCGATCAGCATATTTAGATAATTTGAAGAAATAAGCTTCTTCTTTTGCTGGTTTAACCGGTCTACCACAATCAGGGCACATACCATCTACTAATTGACTTTCAGTAAAGAAAGATTCACAATCTGTACAATATAATCCTTCATATTCACTTAAATAAATATCACCTTGTTCATAAAGTTTTGTAAAGATTTTTTGTACTTGTTGTTCATGATATGGATCTGTTGTTCTCATAAAACGATCATAAGATGTGTCCATTAAATCCCAAATACGTTTAATTTCCCCGGCAATAGAATCAACGAACTGTTTTGGTTCTACACCAGCAGCATTTGCTTTTAATTCAATTTTTTGACCATGTTCATCTGTTCCTGTTTGAAAACGAACATTATAACCTTGTTCTCTTTTAAAACGAGCAATGGCATCTGCTAAAATAATTTCATAAGTATTTCCAATATGTGGTTTACCAGATGTATAAGCTATTGCTGTAGTAATATAATAATCTTTATCTGTCTTTTTACAGTTTTCACACATGTTTTCTTCCTCCTATTTTTAAAATAAAAAAAGTCCTTATCAAAAGGACGAATTATCGCGGTACCACCTTTATTCATATGAGTAATTCAGTCTCATATGCTCTTAAATCCTTAACGCGGTATACGTGGTTTCTAACTGTTCAAAACCAATGCTCCTGGTCCATCTTCATAAAAGTTAATTTATCAAGTTCCACCAAATCTTGACTCTCTATAAAATTTTCTTTTATTACTCTTCCATTCTTTGCATTATTACCATATCAAATTTTAATATTGTTTGTCAATAATCATCTTCTTATTTCCCAGGAAATTACAATAAAAAAGCAGAAATGCTTTATTTCTACTTTTTCATCGGTTAATTTTTATTTGTAACACGCACCTTTCTAGAATAGTATACGATGTTGTAAAAGGATCGCCTACAAATAAGAGTATAGACGATATTTACTTACTTTTATCTCATTTTGTCTAAAAGGTCCTTTTTTTCGTCTATATTTCTTCTAAATTTCCTACTAATTTTAATCGGTTGTTTATTTTTGCTTTCTAAGATAACATCATGTTCTTTGCTTATACAAAGAATTTTTTGTGTATTTACAATAACAGATTGGTTTACTTGAACAAAACGATGATCAATCATCTTTTCTAATTCATAAAGTTTATAATTAACTAATCTTATTTCTTGATCTCGATAATTAATATAAACATTTCTTCCTTTCACTTCAAAATACAAAATATCTTCGTATAAAAACATTTGAATTCCATTTTCTGTTTTAAAATAACAATCTTGTTTAGATAAAATAATGTTTTGATAGATTTTTATTTTGTTTCTTAATAACATTGTATCTTGATATAAAAAATAACCTAATACATTATATCCAATAACATCTTTAATTCGATTATTACTTCCTGAAACATAAATATAGAATATGTTTTTCCATTTGAGTTGTACTTTTTGTTGTTCTGATAACACATCGCAGTCATCAATATCAACAATAATAAAAAATAAGTGGCTTAACCATCTATCATCAATTCCACTAAATGAATTTGCTGTATAAACGTAAATTTCTCCTGATAATTGATGATAAACTACTTCTTTAATAACTTCTATTAATTTTAATTTTTTTGTTAAAATGATAATATTCATTATTTCCTCCCTTTTTTAGAGAGGGATGAAGTAACCTTATTGTATCATAATTATCCATTTGTATCTAATAGTTTCTAAAAAATGAAAATAGATAATTACTCATCGTAACTATCTATTCAATATGATAAGCGGCATAAACTTCATTTTTTGGTAAGTTTCTTTCTTTGGCTACTTTTTTAATTGCTTCTTTTGAAGTCATTCCTTCTTCAATATACAGTTCAACTTGTTCTTTTAATGGTAGTTCAAATTCAACTACTTCGTCTTCTTCTTTGCTTCCTTCTACAACAAGAACCATTTCACCTTTAATTGTATCAACGATATCAAGTATTTCTTGAACATTTCCTCTAATAATTTCCTCATGTTTTTTTGTTAATTCTCTACATAAAGCAATTGGACGATTACCAAAGTATTCTAATAATAGAGTTAAGGTCTTTTTTATGCGGTGAGGTGATTCATAAAATACAAGTGTTTCTTTATATTTTTTTAAACTTTCTAATTCTTTCTTTTTAATCTTATCACTATGATTTAAAAAGCCATAAAATATAAATGGTTGAGGTGAAATTCCTGATACAATAAGTGCATCTAGGCAAGCATTTGCTCCACTGATTGGAACTACATTAAACCCTGCTTCAATTACTTTTAAAACTAACTCATATCCAGGATCTGATATTGCAGGATATCCCGCATCACTAACTAATGCAATACTATGACCCTCTTGTAATAATTCTACGATTTTTTTTGATGATACTTCGATATTATGTTCATGATGAGATATTAATTTCTTTTTTATACCAAAATGATTTAATATTTTTATCGTATTTCGTGTATCTTCTGCTGCTATAAAATCTACTTCACTTAATATGCGAACTGATCTATAGGTCATTTCTTCTAAATTTCCAATAGGTGTCGCCACTAAATATAAAGTGGATTTATCATTTTCAAAACTTTTTTGTCTATTCATCAACAATCTCTCCAAACATTTTTCTTACTTCTTTTGAATAATTTCCATTTTCTTCATGAGCAATAATTGGTGGCAAAATTTTCACACCTGGATTACCATGAAACATCGCTTCAATTAAAATAATATTACTTTCTTTATTTTGCTTAGGGTAAATATATTGTATTTTTTTAGGTTCTAAATTGTATTTTTTCATCAATTCAATAATTTCAATCATTCTTTCTGTACGATGAACAATAGCAAATCTTCCTTTTACTTTCAATATTTTAGCTGCAGAAGCGATAATCTCTTCTAAGTTGATTTTGATTTCATGTCTTGCTATTTGTAAATATCTATTTTCATTAAGATTGCTTTTTTCACCGATTTTGAAAAATGGAGGATTACATACAACTAAATCTACTTGCTTATGTACTTTTACATAATCCTTAATATCTTGATTGATAATTTTAACTTGATGTGTAAGTTGATTTAATTCAATATTTTTATTAGCAATATCACAGGCTTCTTTTTGAATTTCTACCCCTTCTATTTGTCCATTACAACGCATTGAAAGTAACATAGGTATGGCTGCATTATTCGTTCCAAAATCAAC
Organism: uncultured Erysipelotrichaceae bacterium; assembly: GCA_900550005.1. GTDB lineage: Bacteria > Bacillota_I > Bacilli_A > Erysipelotrichales > Coprobacillaceae > Beduini. The sequence continues at coordinate 21,845 of URQL01000007.1, read as the reverse complement.
AATCATCTTTATATTCTTACTAATAGTACAAAAATTTGCTAACAATACGGTATCTAAAGAAAAATTAAACATGTCTTTTCTTTGAATAATTTTAAATTGTTCATAAGCTAATAAATAATTAGTAACTTCGTTGTTTTCCATTATTCACCATTTGTATATCTTTTACATCAACAAATAAGATATTTCCATTTTCTTCAATTTTGATTTGATTATTAAGTACATTGATACTTAGCACTTTATACTGTTTATTTTCATACACTATACGACTTCCAATTTTTGGAAAATGTTTCTTGGCTTCAGTATAAGCATAATCTTCATATTTTAAACAGCACATTAATCGTCCACATGTTCCTGATATTTTTTCAATATTTATTGCTAACATTTGATTTTTTGCCATATTAATAGATACCCCATCAAATTCTCCTAAAAAAGAAGAGCAACATAATGGTAAACCACAAGTTCCTAATCCACCTACAAGTTTTGCTTTATCTCTTGGTCCAATTTGTCTTAATTCTATTCTACATCTAAAAATACTAGCTAATTCTTTCAATAATTCTCTAAAATCAACACGATCTTCTGAAGTATACATAAAAATTACCTTAGATGCATCATGCGTATATTCACAATGGACTAAATGCATATCTAATTTGTGTTTTTTTACTATTCTTTTACATACTTCTAGTGCATCAATTGCGTTTTTTTGATTTACTTTTTCTTGTTCTAAATCTTCTTTAGTTGCTATACGTAAAATTGGTTTTAGTTCCATTTCTAAATCAAATTCATTTACGTCCTTCAATTTAGTTACAACTTCTCCTAATTCTTGCCCTCTAGCTGTTTCAACAATGACTTTTGTTTCTTTTTCTAAATCTTGATTAGTAGAAAAATAATAAATTTTTCCAACACTTTTAAACCGTATTCCTACAATTTTTTCTTTACTCATATATTCCTCCATTACAAACTGTATGTTAAGCGATCAATTGTTAATGCCACATTAGTATTATAATTTAAATCATTTTTAATTTGAAGTATCATTTCTATTTTCTTTAACAAGTCTTCATCGTTATCTTCTATATTTTTTAAGAAAGGGTGATTACAATAAACCAAATCAACTGAATGGTTATTATTAATAATATCTTTAAACCCTAAAACTAATAAATCTAAAAACAATGCAATATCATTACGTTCTTTATATTTTTTACCTAAATTAATTTGTGTATTCATTGATAAATTTGAATGTTTATAATAATAATCTTCTATAAAATTCATAGCTTCAATAATTAAATCATTCAACTTTTCTTGATTTGCTAATTCTATCATTTTATCATAAGAAGATTCAATATTTAACAGTACCTGTATAGTTTCTTGTTTTAGATTATTATTTAGTAATTTTTCTTTTATTTGTTTTTTGTTTAGCGGTCTTAATTTAAATGTTTGACATCTTGAAAGGATGGTTGGTAAAACTCGATTTCTATTTTCAGTTGTAAAAACTGCGTAGATCCCTTGTTCAGGTTCTTCTAAAATTTTAAGTAAACTATTAATTGCTTCAGTAGTTGAATTTTCAATATTTTCAATTAAATAAACTTTTCCATGCCCCTCTACTGAGGTTTTAAATAATTGTTCTTGTAATTTTTCTATTGTATTTTTCTTTATAGTTTCTATTTTTCCATCATAATGATACATATCTATATAACTATCTTGATCTATTTGTCTACAAATACGACATTTATCACAATAAAGTTCCTCTTCTTGACATAATAAGCTTTTAATTAAAAATAAGGCATACTTTTTTGCTTCATTTCCTTCAATTAAAAATGCATGATTTTTTTTATTACTTTTTAATTCATTATAAATGATTTGATAGAATATTGGCTGTTCTGCTTTTATTTCTTCAATTGAACTCATTCCATACGTTCCTTAATTATAAATAAAACATCATTTAATACTTCATCTATTGATTTTGATGCATCAACAACAACTATTCTATCTGGATATTTTTTTATTACTTCTTGATATCCTTCATATACTTTTTGATGAAATGAAGTAGCTTCTAAGTCTAATCGATCTAGTGTTCTATTTGTATCTTTTTTTGTTCTTTTTAAACCTTCAATAGGATCAATATCAAAGAAAATAGTTAATGTAGGCATAATATCTTCAATAGCAAACAAATTAATATTATAGACATTATCTATTCCTAAATTTCTACCTACTCCTTGATATACTAACGAACTGTCAACAAAGCGATCACATAAAACAAGTTTATTATCATTTAAGGCAGGTAATACTTTTTCAACTAAGTGTTGTCTTCTTGCTGCTGCGTAAAGTAGTGCTTCTGTTTTAAAATCCATATTTGTATTTTCTTTATCTAAGATAATATTTCTTATTTCTTCAGCAATTTTACTTCCACCAGGTTCTCTTGTTAATAAAACGGATATTCCTTCTTTTTCTAATCTATCTTTTGCCAAATTTGCTATTGTTGTTTTTCCACTTCCATCTGGTCCTTCAAATGTAATAAATAATCCAGTCATGATAGCACATCCTTTCTATTCTTATCTATTATACCTAATTTTTATTTTAAAGTATAGTTTTAATTATTTAACTATACGATTCTCCACTTTATTTCTATAAAAAAAAACTTCTATAATTTTTATTCTTTATAGAAGTTTTTTTCATTATATTTTTCTTCTTCCTTCAAATGACTTTAATAATGTCATTTCATCTGCATAATCTAAGTTACTACCTATTGGTAATCCATTAGCAATACGTGTTACATTGATATTTTTATTTTGCAATAATTTTGATAAATAAAGTGCTGTTGTTTCTCCATTACGAGTTGGATTTGTTGCAATTATAACTTCATTTACTGACTCTAAACGATTTAATAAAGAAGCGATATTCAAATCTTCAATTGTAATTCCATCCATAATTGAAACAACACCATGCAATACATGATACATTCCTTTATATTCTTTCATTTTTTCCATAGCATAAACATCTTTTGGTGTTTCTACTACACATATCATAGTATGATCTCTTGTTTCATCTTTACAAATTTCACAAAGATCCTCTTCAGAGATATTACCACACTGTTTACAATAATGAATATGTTCTTTTGTACTCATTAATGAATCTGCGAATTTTTTTACTTCTTTTTTATCCATAGATAAAATATGATAGGCTAACCTTTCAGCATTTTTATTACCAATTCCTGGTAAAGTTTTAAAACAGTCGATTAATTGTTGAAAATTTTGTGGATATTGGCTCATCTAAAATAATCCTGCCATCCCAATGCCACCTGAAGCTTTGTCTAATGCTTCTTCTTTTTCAGCATACATATTTTTTACTGCTTCATTTAATGTGACTGTTAACATATCTTCTAGTATTTCTTTATTATCTATAGAAAGTAATTCAGGATCAATTGTCAAATTTTTTATTTCCATCTTTCCTGTTACAATTCCTTTAATTAATCCATTTTGACTTTCGAACTCTTTTTCTTTTTCTTCATATTCTTTATTTATTTTATTTACTTTTTTTTGCATTAATTGTGCTTGTTTCATTAATTGATTAAAATTCATCTTAATTCTCCTTTTTTATTTCAACTAAATCCCCAAATAATTTTTTTCCAAAAGCTTCTGCTTCACTTAATTGTACTTCATTAGTTTCAATCGTCGCATTATTACTTATTTGCAAATGTTTTAAAATAATGGGTTTGGCTGATGGCAATTCACCTGCACGTTTTAATTCAATGAACTTATTTCTCATATTTGGCCATTCACTAGCTAAAATAGCAATAAAATCAAATTGACTTCCTAATATTTCTGATACAAATTTTTTCAACTCATCATAATTTTCTTTATTGTTAACTTGATTTACTGATGGTTGAAATTCAAAAGCTATAATAAAAGCTTGACTGCATGCAGCTACAGGTTTACCATCACATAACATAGATGCTATCTTTGCTGTATTTAAATTAAATTGATATCTTTTTATAACACTCCATTTTTCCTGAATTGAATTCAAAATTTGACGATTAGCTTGTACAAGAATATTTAAAATATTATCAAAATCTACAACAATGTCCTCTTGTATCATTTTTACTGGATTTGTTGTTTCATTATCATTAAATTGTTCTTCAACAAGATCTTCTTGAATTGGATTTTGTAATATTTCATCAGTAGATACATTTTCAATTTCTGATTCATCTATTTTTTCAAATTTTCTTGAACTTTCTATTGGTTTATTCAAAACAATATTTTGTTCATCTTTTTTTTCTGTTCTAACAAGCTTCATCTTTTCATAATCGTTTTGTGGATTTATTTCTTCATTTTGATTTTTTTCAATTTTTTTCACTTCATCATGAACTTTATTAGCTAATTTTAAACTTGCTATTTCAAAATATATTTTAGTATTTGATGCGAATTTATATTGTTGATCCGCTTGTATAAAAACATCCATAAATTGAAAGGCTTCTTCTGTTGTTATATAAGGACTGATTTGATTAATTTCATCTTTTTTCAATACAAATAAACTATCATAATTATTTGTATTTTTATAAATAACAATATCTTTTAAAATATCAATTAAATCAGTAGTTAATCGTTTTATATCAATCCCTGATTGAAACATATTTTCAATTGATTTTAAGACGCTTGCCACATCTTTATTAAGTAAATATTTTAAATATTGAACTTTTTCTTTTGAAGAAACAATACCATAGATTTCATTGATTTTTTCTATTGATAAAACTGTTGAATAAGCTAAACATTGTTCAAGAATACTCAATGCATCTCGCATTCCCCCATCTGATAATGTAGCTATAAGTTGTAATGCTTCTTCATTATATTCAATTTTTTCACTTTCTAATACAATCATTAATCTTTTTACTATTTCATTGTTATCAATTCTTCCAAAGTCAAATCTTTGACATCTAGAAATGATCGTTGGTAATATTTTTTGTGGTTCTGTTGTTGCTAATATAAACACGACATGTGCTGGAGGCTCTTCTAATGTTTTTAATAATGCATTAAATGCTCCAGGTGTCATCATATGAACTTCATCAATTATATATACTTTATATTTTCCCTCTATTGGTGCATATTTAACTTTTTCAATTAGTTCTCTGACCTCATCGACCCCGTTATTACTTGCTGCATCAATTTCTATAATATCTTGGTGTGTACCATTTGTAATGGCTACACAATTATCACAATGATTACAAGGAATATTATTTTTATCTTCACATGTACAATTAATTGCTTTTGCAAGAATTTTTGCAATTGACGTTTTTCCTGTTCCTCGTGGTCCACAAAATAGATAAGCATGGGCAATTTTATTTTGTAAAATTGCATTTTTTAAAGTCGTTACAATTTGATTTTGTCCAACAACTTCATCAAAAGTCTGTGGTCTATATGACCTATACAATGCTTTATATGCCATGACTATCCCTCCTCGTGTCTATTATACACTGTTTATATCTCATTCTCTCGTTTTTTTTTAAAATATTCTTGTAAAAGATGAGTACATTTTTCTTCTAAAATTCCACCTTGAATTAAAGGTATATGATTAGCATTTTTTTTATTTAATTGCACTATGATTGTTTCAAGGCTTATATATTTATGATCGTAAGTTCCAAATACAATTTTATCTAATCTACTATTTAAAATTGCTCCTGTACACATAATACAAGGTTCATATGTAACATATAATGTACATCCATATAAGTAAGGTGTATTTAGATTTCTACATGCTTCTTTAATTGCTAACATTTCAGCATGTGCTGTTGGATCTTTTTTCTTTTCCTTTTTATTAAAACTTGATGCAATAATTTCATTATCTTTTACAATCACTGCACCAACTGGTATCTCATCTAATTCATATGCTTTAGTTGCTTCTTCAATTGACTTTTGCATATAATATTCATCTATATTCATAAAAATTTCCTCTTATATTAAAAAGCCACTACACATAGATAGGGATTCTTAATGCTGCTACCTTCCGGTCCTGACATGGTTCAAATATATCTATTGTAATGGCAATTATTATTATACCAAACCATTGTATTTTCGTCAATACATTTTACTTATTCACTTAATTTAAAATTTAAAAAAGTTTCACGTGAAACATGAAACTTTTTTTCTAAATTTATTTTTCAATTTTTGTTTTTCCACCCATATATGGTTGTAAAGCTTTTGGAATATTTACACTTCCATCTTCATTTAAGTTATTTTCTAAGAAAGCAATTAACATTCTTGGTGGCGCAACAACTGTATTATTTAATGTATGAGCAAAATATTTTTTACCATCTTTACCATTAATACGAATTCCTAATCTTCTTGCTTGTGCATCAGTTAAATTAGAACAGCTTCCAACTTCAAAATATTTTTGTTGTCTAGGTGACCATGCTTCAACATCAATACTTTTTGATTTTAAATCTGCTAAATCTCCAGAGCAACATTCTAATGTTCTAACTGGAATATCTAATGATCTAAAGAATTCAACAGTGTTAGTATATAATTTTTTAAACCAAGCTTTACTATCTTCTGGTTTACATACAACGATCATTTCTTGTTTTTCAAATTGATGAATACGATAAACACCTCTTTCTTCAATACCATGAGATCCTTTTTCTTTTCTAAAGCATGGTGAATATGATGTGTAAGTATATGGTAATTTATCTTCATCTAAGATTGTATTAATAAATTTACCAATCATTGAGTGTTCACTTGTACCAATTAAATATAAATCTTCACCTTCGATTTTATACATCATTGCATCCATTTCAGCAAAGCTCATAACACCTGTAACAACATTACTTCTAATCATATATGGCGGAATAACATAAGTAAATCCTTTATCAATCATAAAATCTCTAGCATAAGATAATACAGCTGAATGTAATCGAGCAATATCTCCCATTAAATAATAGAATCCACTACCTGCCACTTTTCCAGCGCTATCCATATCAATACCATTTAATGCTTCCATAATTTGTGTATGATAAGGAACATCAAAATCTTTTAATGCTGGTTTACCAAATTTTTCAATTTCAACATTTTCACTATCATCTTTTCCAATAGGAACAGTATCATCAATGAAGTTTGGAATTTGCATCATTAATTCTTTTAATTTTGCTCCTAATTCAGTTTCTTTAACTTCTAATTCAGCTAATTCATCAGCCATAGAGTTCACTTTACATTTATTTTCTTCTGCTTTATCTTTTTCTCCATTACGCATAAATAAACCAATTTCTTTACTTAATGCATTTCTTTGACTACGAATTTCACTTGCTCTTGTAACAGCTTCACGATATTTAACATCAATATCTAATACTTCATCGACAATGTGTAATTTTTCATCTTGAAATTTTTTCTTCATGTTTTCTTTAACACGTTCAGGATCTTGTCTTAAAATTGCTATATCAATCATCTTTACTCTTCCTCCTTAATAAAATAAAAAAAACACCTTAACTTAGGGACGAATAAATCGTGGTGCCACCCTACTTCGTAGAATCAATATCTACCTCAACTTAGATAACGGTTAAGACCGGAAATAGCTACTATTTTCACTATTTCACTCAAGGGGTGATTTCAATAAAATTTAATGACTATTTTCCACCAAACAATAGCTCTCTATTCATAACTTTCATTTACTTATCCCTGTCATCGAGTTGTCTATATTATACACTAAACCTCAAATTAAAACAATACCATTTTTATTTTAATCAGATACATTCATAGTGTTTCACGTGAAACAAATTTTATTCATACAAAATTAAAAAATTAAAATAAGCAACAAATAATAATAACTTTTGTTAAATAAATATCTATTACTTTATTATATTTAATGATATTTGAATATATTCTGGATAGTGTAAAATATTTTGTGCAAATTACGATTCTTCAATAATATAGAAAAAGGACATATTTCCTGATAAAATCAAGTCGACCAAAACATTAATATAAGGAGATATGTCCATGAACTATTTTACAACATCTTTAATGAAAAATCTAATTACTAATAAAATAATCTTCCTCTTTTTGAAGAAGCTGTTGTTTATACGGATGCAACATACATGACCTTACGAAGAGATACTGTCGCAAAAGAAGCTGTGCATATAGCAGTAGGTATTACTGTTGAAGGTGCAAAAGAAATTTTAGGATACTCCATAGCACCTAATGAGTCCGCTAAAATTTGGAAAGAACTTTTAAAAATTTCAAATCAAGAGGTTTAGAAAAAGTATCGTTGTTTTGTACAGATGGACTAGTTGGTATGAAAAGAGTTATTGAACAAACTTTTCTAAAAGCTAAAATTGAAAGATGTTTAGTACATATATCTAGAAATATAACAGCTAAAGTACATGTAACAGACAGGAAAGAAATCATGGATGATTTCAAAGAAGTATATAATGCATCTAAATTAGAAGAAGCAATATCAAACCTTTACTTCAAAATGGAAAAGAAAATAGCCTAGAGTAGTTGATATTTTAAATAAGAATAAACATCTATTAACCTACTTTGACTATCCAAAGGAAGTAAGAAAAAGTATTTATTCAACAAATCTGATAGAAGGATTCAACAAACAACTTAAGAAGAAATTTAAGTTAAAGGAACAGTTTCAACAGAAAAATCAACGGAAAATATTTAGTATCACAATTTAATCAGTATAACGAAAAATTTATAAATAGAATCCATAAAGGGTTTTGGTTAGTCGAGATCAATGGTTTCCAAATGAATAGATGACAAAGACTTTATCCACTGAAAACTTAATTTACAGGAAATAAGAATTTACACAAAATTCTTGATATTATCATCATTTTCACCTATATGTGCTTATATTATCATTTTATTATCACTATTGATAGCATTAATCATAAACATATATAACAGCAATCTATCACAAATCAAATAATATGTAAGTATGCTTAGAAAACCAAAACTCCATTACAAAATACAATAAAAAATTTTCTCCACAAGCTTTCAAATAAATTTAAAGTTGACATTATAATTTCGTACAAAAGGCATATTCATTGGTAAAGTTACAAAAAAACTAATTAAAATGATAAACCTCCAGCCTTTCAAACTTATATTACTCAATAAAATGAGTATTCAACTACTTTACTCATTTCTAATCTTTTTTTCAAAAAATGAATTAAAAATTTATCATACCTCAATAAATTTTATCCAAAAACATCGTTACAAAAGTATTGTAATCAAGTTTTAAATTTCCTATTTGTAAATATACCCTATTCAAAATAAATTTCAATTTAGACTTTTTCTTATCAATTGTTCTTAATAAATGAGATTATAAATTAGAAAACATACTTTTCTAACTTGCATTCAGCATATTACTTTTTATAAAGTATTATTTCTTTATTTCAATTTTTCTTTACTAATCTCAATATCATTCATTCTATCTCCCTATTTCGGATCGCTATCTATCACTTGATAATTAAATCTATGATCCTATTTTAATAATTTTCCATATTTCATCTGTATTATCGTGATTTCATTCTTATTTAACGCTAGCAATTTTTTTACTATGCATCTATAAAAATAATACTATTATGAAATATTACTGTCTTTAACACTATATAACTTATCTATTAAATATTAAAAAAATAATTCTTTACATAGATTTTTTCAAAATAATTCATATTTAAAATAAGTAATTCTTTAATAGAAAATTTATCCATTGTTTCACGTGAAACACTATCTAAAAATTTATTTATAATAATTTTTAATTAATTATATCTATCAAATACATCACATATAATAATTATAACCATTTCTAATTATTTAGATTTATCACATAATTTAATATTAAGCTTTTGATTAATAAAAAGATCGAGATAAATGAAATCTCGATCAGTATAATTTTATCTAGTTATTTTAAACTACTCTTTTGTTACTTCATCTTGTTCTGATTTTTCAACAATTTCAACAGTTGATACTTTTGAATCATCTGCAACCTTAATTAAACGTACACCTTGTGTATTTCTTCCAGCGGTTTTTACTTGTTCCATTGGAACACGGATAACAATACCTGCATCAGTAATAATTAATAAGTCTTCATCACCATTTACAGCTCTTAATGAAACAATATTACCATTCTTTTCTGTCGTATTGATTGTCTTAACACCTTTACCACCACGATTTGATTTACGATATTCGTCGATTGGTGACATTTTTCCATATCCTTTTTCTGTAACAACCATGATAAATTGTCCTTCTTTGTTTGTTGTAATTCCAATTACAATACCACCATCTGTATTAATTCCTCTTACACCTGAAGCGGTTCTACCCATAGGTCTAACATTATCTTCTTCAAAGCGAACTAATTTACCATTTGATGAAGCAATCAAAATTTCATCAGATCCACTTGTCAATTTGACTGTAACAAGTTCATCGTTTTCTTTTAATGTAATAGCAATTTTACCAGATTGACGAATACTTTCAAATTCTTCAACGGGAACACGTTTAACTAATCCATTCCTAGTAGCAAAGAATAAATATTTTCCTTTAATATTACCTTCATTAATATCTTCTTTAGAGATATTAATCATTGATTTAACATACTCATTTTTATCTAAATTTAATAAATTAACTACTGGTAATCCTTTAGCAGTACGTCCATATTCAGGAATTTGATATCCTTTTAAACGATAAACTTTACCGAAGTTTGTAAAGAATAATAAATCATCATGTGTATTCATATTGATCATTTGTGTAACAATGTCATCATTATGAGTTGAGGTTCCTTTAACTCCTCTACCGCCTCTGTTTTGTGTTTTATAAGTATCAACAGGTTGACGTTTAACATAACCGTTATTTGTTAAGGAAATAATAATGTCTTCCATTGGAATTAAATCTTCATCTTCCAAATCAAAAGTACCTTGAATAATTTCAGTTCTTCTTTCATCATTGTATTTTTCTTTAATTTCCAATAATTCTTTTTCAATAATAGCAATAATACGTTCAATATGATTTAATATATCTTCTAAATCAGCGATTGTTGCTAATAATTGATTATATTCATTTAAGATTTTTTCTCTTTCCAAACCAGCTAGACGTTGTAATTGCATTTCACGAATAGCTTTTGCTTGACGATCAGATAAATCAAATTCTTCCATCAAACGTTGTTGAATAATATCTGTGGTTCTTGAGCTACGAATTAAGTTAATAATAGCATCAATATTATCTAATGCAATTTTTAAACCTTCTAAAATATGTGCTCTTTCTTTAGCTTTCTTTAATTCAAATAAAGTACGTCTACGAATAACATCTTCTTGATGTTGTAAGTAATTGTTAATGATGTCTTTAATTCCTAATGTCTTAGGTTCATTATTAACTAAAGCAATCATATTTACACCAAAAGTTGTTTGTAATGCAGTTAATTTATAAAGTTGATTTAAAATAACTTCTGGTTGAACATCTTTTCTCAATTCAATAACAATACGAATTCCTTCTCTGTTTGATTCATCTCTTAGATCAGTAATTCCTTCAATTCTTTTTTCTCTAACATGTTCAGCAATTTTTTCAATTAAACGTGCTTTGTTTACTTGATAAGGTAATTCAGTAACAATAATAGATTTCTTACCATTATGGTTTTCGATTATTTCTGTCTTTGATCGCATAATGATCAATCCATTACCTGTTTCATAAGCTTTTTTTATTGCTGATTTTCCAAGAATATAAGCACCTGTTGGAAAATCAGGTCCAGGTAAATAATTTTCCATTAATTCCGTTACAGTAATATCTGGATTTTTAGCAACAGCTAAAACAGCATCAATCGATTCACCTAAATTATGTGGTGGAATGTTTGTTGCCATACCAACAGCAATCCCTGTTGCTCCATTAGCAAGTAAATTAGGGAAACGTGCTGGTAAAACAGTTGGTTCACTTTCTTCCCCATCATAATTTGGAATAAAATCAATTGTATCTTTATTAATATCACGAACTAATTCCATCGATAACTTGGACATTCTTGCTTCAGTATAACGTTGAGCGGCAGCTCCGTCACCATCTATTGAACCAAAGTTTCCATGTCCATCTACAATCATATAACGATATGAGAAATCTTGCGCCATTCTTACAAGAGCATCATAAATAGAAGAATCTCCATGAGGGTGATATTTCCCCATAACTTCTCCGACAATACGGGCTGATTTTTTGTAAGGTTTATCGCAATAAGCACCTAATTCATTCATACCATAAACAATACGTCTTTGAACTGGTTTTAACCCATCTCGTACATCAGGTAAAGCTCTAGCGACAATAACTGACATTGAGTATTCCAAAAACGAATTTTTCATTTCTTCGGTTAATTTTTTTTGAATTATTCCTCTTTCTTCCATACGTACTCCTTTCATTAAAAGTCAAGATTTCGTGCATATTTTGCATTTTCTTGAATAAATTCTCTACGTGGTTCTACTTTTTCACCCATCAACATATCAAATATCATATCTGCTTCCATCGCATCATCTACTGTGATTTGAATTAAGACACGTTTTTCTGGATTCATAGTTGTATCCCATAACTGTTCCGCATCCATTTCTCCTAATCCTTTATAACGTTGAATTGTATAACGAGCGTTTGGCCCCAATTGTTCTCTTAAATTATCTAGCTCTTCATCTGAATAACAATAATGTTCTTCTTTACCTTGTTTTAATAAATATAAAGGAGGTTGTGCCGCATAAACATAACCTTGTTCAACTAACGGTCTTAAATAACGATATAGGAAAGTAAGCATTAATATACGGATATGTCCACCATCGACATCGGCATCGGTCATAATTACAATTTTATGATATCTTAATTTACTAATATCAAATTCATCACCAATACCTGTACCAAAAGCAGTAATCATAGAACGAATTTCTTGATTTGTAAGAATTCTTTCTAATCGAGCTTTTTCAACGTTCAAAATCTTACCTCTTAAAGGTAAAATCGCTTGAATATTACGATCACGACCATTTTTTGCTGAACCACCGGCAGAATCCCCTTCGACAATAAATATTTCAGAAACAGAAGGATCTTTTGATGTACAATCTGCCAATTTTCCAGGTAATGAACTTACTTCTAAAACGCTTTTTCTTCGAGTCATTTCACGAGCTCTTTTAGCTGCCATACGTGCACGTGATGCTAATAATGCTTTTTCAATAGCTACTTTTGCAGTATCAGGATTTTCAAGTAAAAATCTTTCCAATTCTTTAGAAATAACATTACTTGCAATTTTTCTTACTTCAGCATTTCCCAATTTTGTTTTTGTTTGTCCTTCATATTGAGGATCTGGATGCTTTACAGAAATAATTGCTGTTAACCCTTCGCGGACATCATCACCCGTTAAATTATCATCATCTTTTTTCATTAATCCTTGATTTTTAGCATAATTATTAATAACCCTTGTTAAAGCTAATCTGAAACCTTCTTCATGAGTTCCACCTTCAATAGTATTAATATTATTGCAGAATGAATAAATATGCGGTTGATATCCATCATTATATTGCATTGCAACTTCAATCAAGATACTGTCTTGCTCATCTTCCATGTAAATAATATCATCATGAATTGGTGTTTTATTTTTATTTAAGAATTTAACGTACTCTTTGATTCCACCTTCATAATGAAACTCTTGTCTCTTTTCTTCACCTTCACGTCGATCAATCAAATTTATTTTTAGTCCCTTATTTAAAAATGCCAATTGACGAATACGATCACGTAATGTTTCATAATCATAAGTGATTGTTTCTGTAAAAATTGTTGGATCAGCTTTAAAAATAACTTCCGTTCCTGTTTTATCTGTATCCCCAATCATTTTTAAATCATCAACTGGATGTCCACCGTTAGCAAACTTTTGATAATATAATTTACCATCTCTTGAGTTGTGGACATAAACTTCTAACCACTCTGACAAGGCATTTACAACACTGGCACCTACACCATGTAGACCCCCAGAAACCTTGTATCCGCCACCGCCAAATTTACCACCAGCATGAAGAACTGTAAAAATAGTTTCTACTGTAGATTTTCCAGTTTTCGCATGAATTCCAGTAGGCATACCACGACCATTATCCGTAATTTTAACAACATCATCTTTTTCTAAAATGACATTAATTTCATCACAATAACCAGCTAATGCTTCATCAATAGCATTGTCAACAATTTCCCATACTAAATGATGCAATCCTTTTTCAGATGTTGATCCAATGTACATCCCAGGACGTTTTCTAACTGCTTCAAGCCCTTCTAGCACCTGAATATCTGACTCATCATAACTGTGTTGCACTTTTTCTTCACTCATGCACTAATCCTCCTTTAGTTCTCCATTTTCAATCATAAATATTTTTGCTTTTTTTAAAATACCTTCATCAATATCTTCTAATGAAGTTGTTGTAATAAAGGTTTGAATACGTTCATCAAGTAATGATAACAACATTGATTTACGTTTTTCATCTAATTCTGATAACACATCATCTAATAATAAAACTGGATATTCACCAATTTCTTTTTTTATTAATTCTAATAAGGCAATCTTGATTGATAAAACAATCGTTCTTAACTGTCCCTGCGACCCATAATGAATCGCTTCATGACCATTGAGTAAAATTTTTAAATCATCTTTATGAATTCCATCTTGTGTAGTCATAAATTTGATATCTCGCTGTCTATTTTTTTTGTATTTATTTAATATTTTTTCATATAAATTTTCATTACCTGCAACATAAGATTTATAAATTAAAGAAATTATTTCATCATTATTAGCAATTTTAGAGTAAATAATTGAAGCGTATTTTTCTAATTCTTCAATAAAAAAAATTCTTTTTTTTATCATTTCCTCTTGTAATTTAGCCATTTGTTCATCAAGAACTTCTAAATATAAATCATCTGATTTTCCTTTTTCTTTCAGCATCTTTAAAAATTTATTTCTTTCTTTTAACAATCGATTATATTTACTCAAGTTAAATAAATAAATTGGTGAAATTTTACTCAGTTCCAAATCAATAAAACGACGTCGTTGACTTGGAGATCCTTTGATTAAATTAAGATCATCTGGAGTAAATGCCACGACGTTTAAATAACCAACAAAATCACTCGTTCTATTTACATCTGTACCATTTACTTTCGCTTTTTTATTTGGACCAGATAGAATCATTTCCAAATTCAAATCGTGATTATTAGCAATAATAGATGCATTAATTTTAGAAAAATCTTCATCAAATTTAATTAATTGTTGCGTAATATGTGTCCTGAAAGATCTACAAACAGACAAAACATAAAAACTTTCTATAATATTTGTTTTACCTTGACCGTTTTTTCCAATAAAAATATTGATATCATCAGAAAATTCAGCATAAAAATCATTAAAATTACGAAAATTTTTTAATTTGACAGTTTTAATTTTCATTACTTAATTGTAATACTTTGTCCATTAAATTCAAAAACATCGCCAGGTCTTAATTTTTTTCCTCTACGCGTATCAACTTCACCATTTACTTTTACTTGTCCATCTTGGATAACAATTTTTGCTTCAATACCACTACTAACAAGTGAAGCTAATTTTAAAGCTTGACCTAAAGTAATGTATTCATCTTTGATTTTGATTGTATTCATTTTTATCCCTCTTTTTCTATAATAAGCCAAAAATATTATAACATAAATATTTAATTAAATACACTTTTTTTTGCTAATATAAGCTTTTTTAGCTGATTTAATAAAAAAAGTATCCATAAAACAAAAATACATATAACGTAAAAAAAAGTGCTAAAAAGCACTTTGAAATCAAAATTAATAAGTTCTAACAGGTAATACAAGTTGGAAAATGCTATCATCATTTTTGTTAAGAATAACAAAAGGTTTTAATGATCCTGTAAAATTAATTGTAATTTTATTAGAACCAATTGAACGAATAGCTTCTAATAAGTATTTAGCACTAAATGAAATTGTTAAAGGCTGACCTGTAAAAATTGTACTTGTTAAATGTTCTTCTACAGAACCAATTTCTTGAGAAGACGAAGAAATTGTAACTTCTGTTGGTGACATAGATAATTTAATAATATTTGCAGATTCTGTTGTAAATAAAGAAGCACGATCAATAGCAGATAATAATTCTCTACTATCAGCTTCTAAAATATAATCATATGAAGTAGGAATTAAGCGAGATGTATCAGGAAAAGTTCCATCAATTAAACGAGTTTGAATGTAGACATTATCAAAAACGAATAAAATTTTGCGATCATTAATATAAATATTAATATCTTCATCTTTTTCGATAATTTTTGAAATTTCACTTAAACTTTTTTTAGGAATCGTAATATTGAATTCTAAGTTATTTTCAGTAGAAATGTATTTTTTAGCTAAACGATAACTATCTGTAGCTGTACATTCAATACGATCTGAATTTGATTTTAAGTTTAATCCTGTAAGTGTTGGTCTATTTTCACGATCAGATGTAGCAAAAATAGTTTGATCAATAACATTTTTTAATTGAATAGAATTAATAATAAAATTTTCACCAGATTTAGATAAATCGATTTGAGGATAATCAATTGAATTAAATCCATTTAAATTAAATTCACTATTATCTCCTGTAATTTTTGTAAGTGATTGTTCAATTGTTAAAAAGGTTACAAATTCTGAATCAATTTTACGAATAATTTCCGTAATATATTTAGATGATAAAACGATTGATCCTGGATTGATAATTTCTAAAATATTATCTTTTTCTTTAATAACTGTTTGAATTGTAATATCTGAATCACTACCAGTTAAAATTAAATCAGAATTAGATATATCAAATTTAATACCTGTTAAAACAGGTAAAGGACTTTTACTTGATACAGCTCGTGTAACTTTATTTAAAGCATTTAATAATTCAATTCTTTGTATTTTAAATTGCATTTTAATTCTCCTTTTTTATATCTTATTTTTGTTATTAGTTATTTAATCATAATCATAAGGGGTGTGAATAATGTGAATAACTCAAATTATATTGTAATACCCTTGTTTTTTTCGATTTTTTTCTGTGAACAAATTGTTTATAAATGTGAATAACTAAAGTAAAATTTTTTTTAATTCACTTATAGCTAATTGGTAATTCTGATCTGTTTTTTTATTTGCTTCTACTTTATCGCAAGCTTTCATTACTGTAGAGTGATCTCTTCCTCCAAAAGCTTCTCCAATAGCTACATAGGAAGTATCTAAGATATCTTTTATTAAGTACATAGCCATATGTCTTGCTAAAGTAATGTTCGCTGTACGAGATTTACTAATTAATTGTGTTGGTGTTAAGTTATAAAAAGTAGCTACTGTTTTAATAATAGATTCTGGTGTAAGTTGCTCTTGAGATTGTGAAACTTGAATATCGTCTTTAAATGATCTTAATGCAAATTTCATATCGATTCGTTCTGCATTTTCAACGATGGATTGGAAAATTAATAAATTTAGTGTTCCTTCAAGTTCACGAACATCACTAGCAAAGTTACTTGCCATATAATTTAGTACTTCTTCATCGATCATTTCAGGATTAAAACTTTGTAGTTCTATTTTTTTCTTTAAAATAGCTAATGCTGTTTCAAATTCTGGCGTATCGATCCCTACTCTCATTCCATAAGAGAAACGACTGATTAAACGGTTTTCGATACCGGATAATTCTTGTGGTAAACGGTCACTTGTAATAACAATTTGTTTATTGTTATTGGTCATATTGTTGAAAATGTGGAAAAATATTTCGTTAGATTTTTCTTTTTTAGCTAAAAATTGAATATCATCAATTAACAAAAGATCCATTACACGATATTTTTCATTAAAATCATCAATACTACCATTTTTGATACTATCAATATATTCATTTACAAAATCAACAGCTGATTGGTAGAGAATATTGTATTCTGGATGGTTCTTTTTTATTTTATTACCTATTGAATTGATTAAATGGGTTTTACCGAGCCCAGAATTACCATAAATAAATAATGGATTGTAAATACTTTTTCCAGGATATTCACTTACGGCCTTACTAGCTGAATAAGCAACACGGTTTGACTCCCCTACTACAAAGGTGTCAAAATTGAAATTTTCAATTAAATGATCGTCAAATTTGATTTTTTGTGTTGTTGGAGATTGTGTAGAAGCATAATAATCGCTTCCTTTTAAGAATGTTATTTTGTAATTTCCTTCGGTGATACTATTAAGAATGGTTTCTAATTGATTTTGATATCCTTGAACCATCATTATGTATAATTCATTGTCACATATTACAATTGCTTCATTTTTATCTAATGAAACCAATTTTAGTTCTTTAAAAATAACGTAAACATGCTCATCTTGTGTGATTTCTGTTAAATTGTTGAGAACTTGGTTCCATATTTTGTCATAAGAATTCATAAATTACCTCCTTTCTTTTCTTTCTACATGTATAGTATAATAAAATGTGAACAAAAAAGAAAGGAATAAATGTTATTCACACTCCTTTTCACAAAGTTTTCCACATAAAAAAGGGTAGTATTTATCAATGTAATTTGAGTTTTCCACAATTTTATGTAAAATGTGAATGTGAATAACTACTTTTACACATGTGAATAAATGTGCATAATGTGTATAACTAGGTGTGTAAAACAGTTATTCATAAAGTTATTCACAAAAAAAACATTGGAAAATTGAAGAAAATTTTAGTTATGCACAGGTGTGCGTAACTTTTTTACACGTAATTGTGCATATGTGAATAACTAAAAAAGTGGCTTGTATCCAAGTAAATTTCAAGATAAAATTCTTAAAATAGAATTGACTTATGCCTAAAATTCGTATAAAATATGTGGGCATATGTTATTTTGTATAAAAAAGTATAAAATTTATTGGAGGTGTTTATTATATGAAAAGAACATATCAACCAAATAAAAGAAAACGTGCTAAAACTCATGGATTTAGAGCTAGAATGTCTACAGTAGGTGGTAGAAGAGTACTTGCTCGTCGTCGTCAAAAAGGAAGAAAAGTATTATCTGCTTAATAAAAAAACCACATGTTTTTGATGTGGCTTTTTTTCTAAAAAATGAAAAAAACATACAGAGTTAAGCGTAATATTGATTTTCAAGCAATCATTAAGCAAAAAAAATCAGTGGCTTCAAGACAATTTGTTTTATATTATGCAAAAAATGATTTTAACCATTATCGTGCAGGGGTATCCGTTAGTAAGAAATTGGGTAAAGCTGTCGAACGTAATAAAATAAAAAGACAAGTTAGAGAAATGATTTATGAAATTTTTGAAGATCAGGAGTCATCTGATTATATTGTGATTGTTAGAAATGGTTACTTAAATAAATCTTTTGACGAAAATAAGCGAGATTTAGCGAAATTACGTAAAAAGGTAATCTCGAATCAATAGGAGGAAATATGAATTCAAAACAAAAGAAAATACTAAAAGTCCTTTCTTTAGTTTTTTTGATGGTTGTTTTGACAGGGTGTACAAGCAATCTTGAAAGAGATGGTACTTTAAAAGCAGCTCGTGCAATTACAGTAGATACACCATGGACATTAAGTGTGGGTATTTTTGATTTTATTTTTGTATTCCCAATTGCTAAATTCATTTTATTTATGGAACAATACATTGGGGTTGTTGCTAGTGTTGTTTTAGCAACAGTAATTGTAAACTTAATTACATTACCATTAATGATCAAATCACAAATTTCTTCACAAAAAATGCAAATGTTAGCACCAAAACAAGAGGCTATTCAAAGAAAATATAAAGGAAGAAATGATCAAGCAAGTCAAATGCGTATGTCAGCAGAATTACAAGCATTATATAAGAAAAATGGTGTAAGCATGGGTGCTTCTTTCGCTCCATTCTTATCATTCCCTATTATGATTGCTATGTGGCAAGCTGTTCAACGTATCCAAATTATTTATACTACAAATTTCTGTGGTTTAAATTTAGGTGATACACCTATGGCACATGTTAAAGAATGGCCATATATTGTATTGGTTGTAATTGTTGGAATTACTCAATTCTTATCAATTGAATCAAATACTTACTTTATGAAAAAACAAAAAGGATATCGACCTAATGCAACTATGGATCAAATGCGTTATATGAACATTTTCATGATCTTTATGATTGTTTATATGTCCTTTGTAATGGCTTCTGCGATGTCAATTTATTGGATCACGACTTCAGTTATTTCAATTATTCGTACAGTTTATATTTATTATGGACATACTGCAAAAATTCCAGATGATCAACCAAAATCTTATTTAGATAAAAAATCAAAGAAAAAATAGGATAAAAATATGATCAAAACTTATACAGCAAAAACTTTAGATGAAGTATTGAAACAAGCATGTTCAGATTTAAATTGTTCACAAGAAGAATTGATTTATGAAGTTACATTAGAAAAAAAAGGTTTATTTTCAAAAAAAGTAGAAATTAAAGCTTATTGCTTTCAAACAGTAATTGATTTTGTACAAAATTATTTAAAAACGATTTTAACAGATATGAATTTAGAATTAGTTGAAGTTGAAATGAATGTGCAAGATGGGCGAATTAAAGCAAATTTAAATACAGACCATAATCCAATTTTAATAGGAAAAGGTGGAGCAATATTAAGAGCAATCAATGTCATTGTAAAAAATGCCGTATTAAATACTTTTAAAAAACGCTATGAAGTAGATGTAGATATTAATAACTATAAAGCAAGTCGTTATGAAAAAGTAGAAAAAATGGCTATTCGTTTTGCTAGAAATGTACAAAGATCGCATGTTGATATGAAATTAGATCCTCTTCCAGCTGATGAAAGAAAAGTAATGCATCAAGCTATTTCACAAATGAATTACGTTCGTACACAAAGTGTTGGAGAAGGTAAAAATCGTTGTTTAACAATTATCTATGATGAAAATAAAAAAGTAAAATAAAAGCAAAGTCTTATTAAGCAGACTTTGCTTTTTTTAATAGGTATGATGACTTATTAAGTCATCAATTAATTTTTTTGTTTTTGATGATAAACGAACTGATGGATCATAGACTAAATAAATTGTTCGATTATTTTGTTCTATATCAAGATGAATGATTTCAATGTTGTTGAATGGTTTTAAATTATCATTATTAGCAACAATACCGATACCAAAATTTAAAGAAACCATACTTGCAATCGAAGTTTCATCATCTAATTCATAATAAATATTCGGTTCTATTTCATATTTGTTTAATATTTTCATAACATTGTCATAAATAGGTAAATCATGACGATAAGTAATTAATGGATAGTCTAGTATATCAAAAATAGTTACTTTATCTTTCTTTGTAAGAGGATGTTTTTTAGGCGTAATCAAAACAAATTCTTCACGAAGTAAAGGAAGAAAAACAAGGTTAGGATCATTTGTTTTACTACAAATTCCAAAGTCACATTCATGATTTTTTATTGAATTAATAATATTAATTGTACGATCACTACGAAAGTGGATGGTTATGTTTTTATTTTTTTGCATTTGATTTTGAACAATAGGAGCAAAGTAGTTATTTATAACAGTAGAAATAACACCAACTTCTATTTTTTTTTTATTATTTTCGTTAAATTGTTTGATTTCTTCAACTCCGCTATCCAAAATATCAAGAGCTTGTGTTACATATTTTAAAAAGATTTTACCTTCTTGACTTAATTTTACATTTCTACCTTCTCTTGTAAAAAGGAGAGTGTCTAATTCTTTTTCAAGTTCTTTGATGGAGTGCGTTAGACTCGGTTGTGAAATAAAAAGAGCTTCACTTGCTTTGGTATAATGTTCATATTTAGCCAATGTTTTAAAATAGTAAAGTTGATTTAAATTCATATTTATCACCCGAATTTATAATAATATAATTTATAGAAATTA
>URQL01000006.1 GCA_900550005.1 uncultured Erysipelotrichaceae bacterium | reverse complement strand
AAAATCAAAACAAGAATTAGTTGACCAAGTGTTAGCTGGTCAAACAAGTTCAATTAGTTCTCTTTCTAAAGAAGAATTATTGGATATTTTATCTTAACCAGATGGATGATACCACCTGGTTTTTTGCGTTTAAATAATTTAAAAAAGTTAATAATAGAAGAAGGTAAAACATACAATAGATTAGAGAAAGCAGGTGGCGTATGTTAACAAAATTTAGTGAGAAAGCACAAAAACTCATTGTGATAGGAGAAAGCATCGCTTTTGATTTAGGACATGCCAATATGGGAAGTGAACATCTCCTACTTTCTGTGATGAAAACTAAAGATAATCCTCTCTATCCTTTATTAGAAAATTATCATTTAAAAGAAGAAAAAATTAGAAAGGATCTTATTCGTTTATTTGGTCAAAATCAAATGCAACCATTTTACATGGAATATACAAGTAATATGCGATCTATTTTAGATCATGCAATTAAATATTCTTATGAACATCAAGAAAAGAAAGTAAGTGTGGAAGCTTTATGTTTAGCACTCATTACAAAAGAAGATGCGGTTGCTAATGAATTATTAAAAAAATACGGTGTTGATTTGATTACATTACAAAATGAATTGGAAAAAATGATGAAGGGGAGTCATGAACTTGATACAATACCCGAACTAATCAACTTAAATAAACAAGTTCAAGTTAAAAAAACAAAAATTATTGGTAAAGAAAAAGAATTACAATTACTTATTGAAGTACTATGTCGTAAAGAGAAGAATAATGCAATTGTTGTAGGAAGGGCTGGGGTAGGAAAAACAGCGCTAATTGAAAAACTTGCTTTGTCAATTAATGAAGGTAAAGTACCCGAACCATTACTTAACACAACGATTTACGAATTGGATTTAGTTAGTGTGGTTGCAGGAACGAAATATCGTGGAGAATTTGAGGAAAAATTTAAAAAGATCATTAAAAAGGTTATAAAAGAACCTCATTGTATTATTTTTATTGATGAAATTCATAATTTAGTTGGTGCGGGTGGTGCCGAAGGCGCTATTGATGCTTCAAACATTATTAAACCGTATATTGCTAGAAAGGAATTTACTTGTATAGGGGCCACAACAGAAGAAGAATATACAAAATATTTTGAAAAAGAAGAAGCCTTAAATCGACGTTTTCAATATATTCATTTAGATAGTTCTTCCTATGATGAAACATTACAAATTCTTAAAGGTTTAAAAGAAGATTATGAAAATTATCATCATGTTAAAATAGATGATAAGTGGTTACCTTATCTTTTAAAAATGGCTAGAGAACATTTCTATCGTAAAGCAGATCCAGATCGATCATTAGATCTATTGGATCTTGTTCTTGTTTATTGTAAGGTTCATGGTATAAAAAAAGTAAGTCAGGAAAGTATTGATCACGTCGTATTTACACGAACAAATCGTAAACCTCATTCTTCTATAATGAGTTTAGAAAAGAATTTACAAGAAAACTTATTTGGTCAAGATCAAGTGATTCATACGTTAATTAAACATTTAAAACAAATTGAACAAGGTATTTATGAGGAGGATAAACCTAAATGGGTTGCTTTATTTGTTGGACCAACGGGAGTGGGTAAAACAAAATGTGCAAAATTACTAGCAAAATACTATTTACAGGACGAATATAGTTTCATTCGTTTAGATATGAATGAGTATAAAGATCAAACCAGTGTAACGAAATTGATTGGTACAAGTCCAGGTTACATTGGTTATGATGATCACTCCTGTTTATTACAACATATTTTACATCATCCTCGTTCTATTATTCTATTAGATGAGATTGAAAAAGCGCATAAAGATGTGTTGAATTTATTCTTAAATATTTTTGATGAAGGAACAATTAAAGATCAAAAAGGAAGAGTGATTGATTTTAAAGATACGATGATCATTATGACTTCCAATGCAGGAGTAGATCAAAGAAATTATCGTATTGGTTTTACAAAAGTAAAGAAGCAGGGTTTGATTGAAAATTACTTTTCTAAAGAGTGGTTAAATCGTATTGATCAAATTCTTTATTTTAAGCATTTAGATCATCAAGCAATAGAAAAAATCATTCAATACGAATTAGATTTGTATAATGCAAAACAAGATTTTAAAATTCCTTATGATGTGAATTATTTTGAAAAAAATCTAACCGAAGAAGAAGTCTATAAATATGGAGCTAGAAAAGTAAAACGGGTTGTTAAAGAATATCTTTATGACCGTATACAAACTAAAAAATGATGTGCTATAATGAAAAAAAGAAGGTGAAATTATGGATTATAGTGTTGTTATTCCTTGTGCAGGAATGGGTAAAAGAATGGGACTTGGTTATAACAAATTACTTATGAAAATGGAAAATCAGACCTTGATTGAAAAAACAGTTAAAATTTTTATGCAAGATCCAAAATGTAAACAAATTATTTTGGTGATCTCCACACATGATGAACAAGATATGAATGATTTATTTAAAAAATATCCTCAAATAGAAATGACTTATGGGGGTAAAGAACGACAAGATAGTGTTTATCAAGGGCTTCTTAAAGTAAAAGAAGATTATGTTTTGATTCATGATGGGGCGCGCCCTTATTTAAAACAAGAACTCATTGATCGTTTATTAACTTGTTTAAATGAAGAAGAAGCTTGTTTATTAATGGTAAAAGCAAAAGATACCATGAAGATTGTAGAGGATGGTTATGTAAAAGAAACGATTCCAAGACAAAGTGTTATGCATGCACAAACGCCGCAAGCTTTTCGTACACAAACTATTTTAAAAGCGCATCAATATGCAATTGAACATCATTTAGAGGGAACAGATGATGCAAGTTTAGTAGAGATGATGGGAATTAAAGTTAAAGTGGTTGAAGGGGACTTTGCGAATATTAAAATCACAACAATGGAAGATTTACGTTAACAATGTACAAAATGTGCATTGTTTTTTGCTATGTTTTTTTCTTGCTTTTTAAATCTATTCGCAGTTTAACAGATCCAATGAAAGCTCAAATTCCAATTATTGCAATAACGGCAAATGCATTTGAAGGAGATCGTAAAACAGCACTTGCTAGAGGAATGAATGGTCATATTGCTAAATCAATCGATATCGAAAAACTAGAAGAAATTTTACTTTCAATTTTAAAATAGTACATAAAATGTCAGTTTTGCATGGAACTGACATTTTTATATAAAAAATTCATTAATTTGTGAGTGATTTGTTGAAAAAAATCGTATAGTAGAATAGGCCATGTTTATTTGACGTAAGATAAAAAATAAGTAAAAAAACAGCTTTACATCAATACAATTTTATGTTATCATAAATAAGCATGTAAAGAAGTTTACTGCCTGATTATATCCAAAGATATAATCCATTAGACCACAGGGAGGTGCACAGAAGATGAATAAATATGAAATTATGTTTATCATTCGTCCAAATTTAGAAGACGATGCAAGAAGTACATTATTAGAAAACGTTAAAAATATTTTAACTGCTAACAATGGTACAGTTGACAATGTGAATGAATGGGGATTACGTGACTTTGCTTACGAAATCAAAGATTTCACAAAAGGTTACTATGTAGTTGTTGATGCAACAGTTGCTCCTGCTGATGTAGCAGAATTAGACCGTTTATCAAGAATTAATGCAAACATCTTACGTCATATGATTATCCGTAAATAAGAGGTAGAGATATGATTAATCGTGTAGTGTTGGTAGGACGTATGACACGCGATCCTGAACTTAGAAGAACAGGAAATGGAACTCCAGTTACAAGCTTCTCTTTAGCAATCAATAGAAATTTTTCTAATGCAAATGGGGAAAGACAAACGGATTTTATTAACTGTGTCGTTTGGAATAAAGCAGCAGAAAATGTTAAAAACTATTGCTTTAAAGGATCATTAGTTGGGGTTGAAGGAAGACTTCAATCAAGAACTTATGTTGCTCAAGATGGTTCTAGACGTAGTGTCGTAGAAGTAGTTTGTGATTCTGTACAATTCTTAGAATCTAGACAAGCTAGAGAAAGAAATACGCAACCACAAATTGATACATCAAATCAATCATTCTATAACAACAATGATAGTTCAAATGATTTTGGTAGTGATTTTGATAACATTTCCAATGCATTTGACATTATGGATGACGACATACAATTTTAGATAGGAGGATGTGTAAACATGGCTTACAGAAAACAAAGAATGGGTAGAAAAAAAGTTTGTTATTTTACAAAAAACAAAATTACTGAAATCGACTACAAAGATGTAGAATTATTAAAAAGATTCATTTCAGCTAATGGAAAAATTATCCCAAGACGTGTAACAGGAACTAGCGCTAAATATCAAAGAATGTTAGCTACTGCAATCAAAAGAGCTAGACAAATGGCTTTATTACCATACGTTGGTGAATAATTTATATACCCAAATTTATAAAGAATTAGAATCCATAGACATTAGAAAATCTGGTGTTTATGGATTTTTTTTATATTGGAAAATGGTTAACTGTTCATATATATATAATAATGTGATTTATATAAAGTGTATTCTATTTGCAATAATTGGTAATAATATAAAATTTTGCTGTTTAAAATCGCAAAACGATTGAAGCATTTTAAATATTGCGATAAGTAAAATAAGAAAGAAATGTTGATGATGTTCAAATATTAAATTATTGTTTTGATTCAATGAGATTTGAAGATAAGATAGCAAGAGAACTGATAATAAAACAGCGTATAGTCATTTATAAAAGCTTCAAAAAGCATATATTTTTCATAAATGTTCACGATATGATTTATAAGGAAAAGAAATTTTAAAACACAGGAAAAACTTTATTTAGCCGATATTTCATTAAGATAGGCGGTTTTAGGATATAGTGTTGTTTTATCTTTAGAAAATATTGTTTATTTAGAATTTAGAAGAAGAGGATATGATGTTTGTATAGGAAAAAGGAAGGACAAAGAAATAGATTTTCTAGCAACAAAACAAAACGATAAAATTTATGTACAGGTGACACAGGAAATTAAACCTGAAAAAACACAAAAGAGAGAATAGGATCAATTATTAGAAATCAAAGATAATTATCCAAAATATGTTGTTATGGCAAATGATTTTGCAAGTGATAATTATCAAGAAATAAAAACAATGAATATCACTGATTTTTTATTAAGTAAAGAGTATTAGATAATAACCAAAGTCCGTAATGTTATGTGTGATTACGGATTTTTTATTTCCATTTCAAGTGTTATTTTAGAAGTAATCATGTATAATGTGTTTATAATTAGATATTATATGAGGAGGGGTTATTATGTCATCTAGTCTGATCCATTTAGCAGTTACACAAAAAATAATTAAAGAATTTGAATTTAAAGATATTGATCGATTAAGATTAGGATGTGTTTTACCTGATGGTGCGATTGAAGGAAATAGTCATTTAAAAAAGCAAAAAGAAAATGGTGAATACTATTATGATTTAGATGAATATCGCGCATTGTTTGGAGAACTTATGAAAACAGATGCTCTTTATTTAGGGTATTATTTACATTTAATAGAAGATATTATTTTTAGGAATTTTATGTATATTCAAAAGCAATGGAGTTCTAAAAAACGAGAAAATGTAGATCAGTTACATCATGATTATGAAGTTCTGAATTCTTACTTAAATAAAAATTATCAATTTGATTTTGAATTAAAAAAGATAGAAAACTTTAATCAAGAAAAGTTAAATTGTATTGCGAAATTTGATTTAGAAAACTTTTGTGATGAAGTTAATCAACAAATGAAAAGTGAATTAACAGGTGAATACTATTTCTTTACACCAGATTGGGCTAATGAATTAATTGATCAATCTTTTAATTTTTGCAAAGAAGAATTAAATCATTTAAAACAAGGAAAAGAAGGGTTGGATTGTTTGAAGTGGAGTTGGCATATTTAATACATATTTATTTGTATAAAGTGAAATTATCTAAATAAAAAGAAAAAACATGATATGCTTTAAACAAAGAAAAGAAAGAAGGTAGAATATGAGTTTTCCTAAGAATTTTTTATGGGGGTGGAGCTATTGTTGCTAATTAAGCAGAAGGTGCTTGGTTAGAAGATGGTAAACAACCTAATGTTACAGATGTATGTGTTGGTGTTATGACAAAAGAACCCTTATTTAAAATATTCAGATTGGGGATGGGCAGTTGATCCAAAAGGAATACGTTATGTATTAAATTTCTTATAGGATCGTTATCATTTACCATTGTTTATTGTTGAAAATGGAATTGGAATGCATGAAACATTAGATGAAAATGGACAAATCATTGATAAAGAAAGAATTCAATACATTAAAGATCATTTAGAACAAGTTCATGAAGCCATCCTAGATGGTGTTGATGTTATGGGTTATTTATATTGGGGACCAATTGATATTGTATCAGCTGGTACTGGTGAAATGGCTAAGCGTTATGGATTTGTTTATGTAGATCGTTTTAATGATGGAACAGGTACATTAAAACGTGTAAAAAAAATATTCTTATGATTGGTTTAAACGTGTTATTGAAACAAACGGTGAAGAATTAGTAAAAGAATGAAAATCTAAATAACTATAATTTCGACTGATTTAAGGTTTGACCTTAGATTAGCCGATTTTATATTAATCATAAAAAAACCATGATGATAGACAAATAAAAATAAATAAGATAGAATAAAAAAGAAAAGAGGGATAAAAATATGATACGTATTGGAATTAATGGTTATGGAAATTTAGGAAAAGGGGTAGAAAAAGCGATCAAAAAAAATCCAGATATGGAGTTAGTTGCTATTTTTTCACGAAGAGGAAAAGAAGGTATGGTAAGTGATGGAGGAACTCCAATTTATGCTTTATCAACAATTGAAAATTATAAAGATCAAATTGATGTCCTTATTTTATGTGGTGGTTCAGCTACAGATTTACCAGTGCAAGGACCTGAAATGGCAAAATTATATAATACAATTGATAGTTTTGATACTCACGCAAAAATACCTGAATATTATGGAGTAATGAATAAAGTTGCTAAAGAAAATGGACATTTATCACTTATTTCATGTGGATGGGATCCAGGTTTATTTTCACTAGCAAGAACTTTATTTTCTAGTATTTTACCAGATGGTAAAGATTATACATTCTGGGGAAAAGGTGTTTCTCAAGGACATAGTGATGCCATTCGTCGAATTGAAGGTGTTCAAGATGCTAGACAATATACTGTACCTGTAGAAACAGCAGTAGAACAAGCAAGATCAGGAAAACATCCAGATTTAACAACAAGACAAAAACATATACGAGAATGTTATGTTGTTGCCAAAGAAGGAGCAGATTTACAAAGAATTGAAAAAGAAATCGTTGAAATGCCTAATTATTTTGCTGACTATGATACAACAGTTCATTTCATTAGCCAAGAAGAATTAAATGAAAAACATGCAGGCTTACCTCATGGAGGATTTGTTATTCGTAGTGGAAATACAAGCGACGAAATGAGTCAAGTAGCAGAGCTTCGATTACAATTAGATAGCAACCCTGAATTTACGTCAAGTGTTTTAGTTGCTTATGCCAGAGCGATTTATCGCATGGCAAGTGAAAGAACAACGGGTGCAATTACCGTTATTGATGTTCCATTTGCTAAATTAAGTAGTAAAGATGAAGCAACTTTAAGAAAAGAAATGATTTAAAAAAACAAACCTCAAAATTTGAGGTTTGCTTTTTTTAGTCGAATAATTTGAATTCAGGTAATTTATCTAACCAAATTCAAAACGAACATTAGGTTCAAAATGGATATCTGTTTTCATAGATCCCAGTAATTTTTTTAAAATGTTTTCTCTAACTTCTTGGGGTTTACCAAAACTTGCATTATATTCGTTAGTAAGAAAGACAGTTCCTTTTCTTGCTTTAACTAATTCAGGGGTTAAATCATTGTACATTTGACCGCTTAAAATAAATTTTTTGTTCTTCAAAATTCATATGGTTCTCCTTTTATTAAAGTTCTTCACCATTACTTGCTATTATTTGTTTATACCAATTGAATGATTTTTTGATACTTCTTTTATAGGTTCCTGATCCATCATTGTTACGATCAACATAGATGAATCCATAACGTTTTTTCATTTCTCCAGTTGTAAAAGAGATTGGATCGATACATCCCCAAACAGTGTATCCTAACAAATCTACACCATCTTGTTCAACGGCTTTTTTCATTTCAATAATATGATCTCTTAAAAAATCAATACGGTAATCATCATTGATTGACCCATCTTCTTCAACTTTATCGATTGCTCCTAATCCATTTTCTACAATAAATAATGGTAAATGATATTTTTCATATAAGCAATTCATAGCGTATCTTAATCCTTTTGGATCAATTGACCAATTCCATTTTGTTAAAGGTAAATAGGGATTAACGACTTCTTTATAACCCGTATCTTTATTAGCTTCTACAGTTAAAGTATTGTAATAAGTAAAGCCAATATAATCAACCGTACCTTCACTTAGAATTTGATCATCTTCTGGTAATATTTTCACGTGTACATCATGTTTTTGCCAATAATCTGAAATAAAAGCAGGATATTTACCAATACAATGAACATCTGTGAACATGTAATTAAGTACTTGATCCATTTGGTGTGCAGCAAAGATATCATCTGGATTACATGTTTTAGGATAAATTGGCATAGATGCAAGACAACATCCAATTTTAAAATTAGGGTTGATTTCATGACCAATTTTAACGGCTAAAGCACTCGCTACTAAATTATGATGAACACATTGGTACATGATATCCATTTTATTACATCCTTTAGGATAAGCAGCACCTGAATTGGTAAGTAGGTATAAATCTGAATCGGTGATGATTTGATTATTGATCTCATTGAAAGTTAACCAATAAGTGACTTTATCTTTATATCTTTCAAAACATGTTCTAGCAAATTTCACAAAACAGTTAACAGTTTCTCTACTGTAGAATCCATTATATTTTTTATAAAGTTCATAAGGAATTTCAAAGTGAGATAGAGTAATTAAAGGCTCGATTCCATATTTATGCATTTCATCAAAGAGATCATCATAGAATTTTAATCCATCTTCATTAGGTTGATCTTCTAATCCAGTTGGATAGATTCTAGGCCAGTTAATACTTGTACGTAACGTTTTAAATCCCATTTTCGCAAATAGAGCCATATCTTCTTTGTAGTAATCATAGAAGCGAATAGCTTCATGATTAGGGTAATATTCTCCTTCAACAATGCCATCTGTAATTCGTCTAGGAATTTCATGAGTTCCGGCTGTTAATACATCATAAACACCTAAACCTTTACCTCCTTTATCAAAACCACCTTCTACTTGGTGAGCAGCAATAGCCCCACCCCATAAAAAATCTTTTTTAAACATTTTTTGTTTCCTCCTTTTGTTTATTCTATCATAGCAGTTACTTTTTTAAATGGATAGATATAAAAAGTGAAATGATAATGATTTCCCAAAAAAATGGTAAAAATATAGGATTCATTGGAAAAATAAGTTAAAATAGTATTATAAATTTCCAAGTAAGGATGACTAGAATGTTACTGATTCAAAAATTAGAATATTTTCCTGATTTAACGACAAATGAAAAAGTTGTTGCGTATTATTTATTAGAAAATCAACATCATATTCAAGAAATAACCATTTTTGAAATTTCCTGGACAACTTTTACTTCACTTTCAACAACAGTTCGTTTAGCTCAAAAATGTGACTATCAAGGATGGAAAGAAATGAAAAAAGCTTTATTAGATGAAATACAATATTTAAAAAAAGAACCGGAGTTAGTAGATGCCAATTATCCTTTTAAAAAAGGGGATACTATTTACAAGATTGCGAAAAATATGGCTTCTTTATTATCAGAGAGTATTATGGATACCTATCAATTATTAAAACATATCAATTTCAAAAGGTGATTTAACTTATTAGTGAAAGTCAAAAAATCTGTATTTATGGAACCACGTATCCTATTAGTGTAGCGTACGATTTTTAACTTAAAATGCGTACGGTCGGAAAACAAGTCATTTTAGCTAAAGAGACAGATGATTTTGAGTATGAATCTTATTATGTAAGTAAAGATACTTGTTCTATTTTTATCTCTTATTCAGGTGAAACGATTCAATTAGTAGATGTATTTAAAAGAGTAAAAAGTTAAGGTTATCCTGTAGTTTTGATTACAAGTATTGGGGATAATACTTTTTCAAAATTAGCTGATGCTTGGTTCCCTATTTCAACTAAGGAAAAGTTAGATAATAAAATTTCAACTTTCTCTTTTAAATGATAAATAATATTTTCTTGCAATGAATTAAGAAACCCGTTACAATAACTAAGAAAGTAGAGGGTAAAATATGAAATATTTATTTTTAGATGTGGATGGTACTTTAATCAATTATCATACAAAATTACCAGATTCAGCAAAAAAGCGGTAGAACAAGCTAGAAAAAATGGACATAAAGTCATCATTTGTACAGGATGTAATCGTTGTGAAATTGAAGCT
Source organism: uncultured Erysipelotrichaceae bacterium (assembly GCA_900550005.1). GTDB lineage: Bacteria > Bacillota_I > Bacilli_A > Erysipelotrichales > Coprobacillaceae > Beduini. The sequence goes on along the minus strand of URQL01000006.1, from coordinate 15,924 downwards.
AGACAAATGGATTTAACATTTGATGGGGTTATTTTTGGTAATGGGTGCTATATTGAATATGAAAATAAGGTTATTTTTCACAAACCATTAACATTAGAACAATGTACTCATTTTGTTGATTGGTGCAAAGAACATGACTTAGCTTTTCGTTTAGAATGTAATGACGGTATGTTTTTAAGCCAGGGATATATAGATAAATCATGCCTAGCAAGATATCAATATACTTATGGTAGATACGTAGATTACACAGGTAAATCAGAACTAGGGCTTGCTAAACATATGATTTCTGGTGAAAATTTATATCGTGAAGATGTGAATAAAACAGCATTTGTTCTAAAAACTTATCAAGATTTTTTAGATGCCAAAGACGAATTTAAAGATTTAACAGTGGATACTTGGGGTGGTAAAGGAGAACTTGCTTTATATGGTGCTGTGCGTTCTAAAGGGTTTGATAAACAAAATGCGATTAGTAAGTTATTAGAATATGCAAAAGCAGATCCTAAAGATGCCATTGCTTTTGGTGATGGTGTCGTGAATATTCCTATGTTTCATGTTTGTGGTTATTCTGTAGCTATGGGTAATGCTAATGATGAAGCTAAAAATTCAGTAAGTTGTGTGACAGATGATGTTGATGCAGATGAGCTTTATAAAGTTTTTAAAGAGCTGAAATTAATATAAAATTTTTGAGAGGAGAGAATTATAATGAGAAGAAAAGATAGAGAAATTACAGATTTTGATGAAATGATGAAAATTATGGCTAAGTGTGATACTTGTCGTTTAGCAATCAATGATGGGGAATTTCCTTATATTATACCTTTAAACTTTGGAACAAATATAGAAGATGGACAATTATATCTTTATTTTCATGGTGCTAATGTAGGTAAGAAAATCAATTTAATGAAACAAAATAATAAAGCTACATTCGAGATGGATTGTGAGCATAATATTATTTTATACGATGAAAGAATGTCTTGTACAATGGGATATGCAAGTATCATTGGACATGGAGAAATTGAATTTGTTGAAGAAGATAAAAAACTAGATGCTTTAAAAATTTTAATGCGTCATTTTCATGATGAAAACTTTAAATTTAATACTAAAATTATGCCAGCAACAGCAGTCTTTAGATTAAAAGTATTAGATATGACAGGCAAGAGAAGGGATAATGTTCATCCAGAAGAAAAGGTAAAAAGACATTTAATTTTAGAGTAGAAGTTTGTCAATTGGCAAACTTTTTTTGTTAGAAAAAATTTTACAAAATAAGATAGAAACTGAAACGTATTTGAGAATAGATTTCAAATTGATTTTACAAATCTTGCTTTATAGTTCTTTGTAAGTATGATTGAGTTTGTAAAAGATAGGAGGGTTACAATGAAGAGGTATCAAGGGAGTTATTTAAGTTACTTTTTTATGTATATGTTTTATTATTGATCGATGGCTTTATTTTCAGGATTGATTTCAGTTTATCTTATGGATAAAGGTTATAAAGCAATAGAAGTTAGCTTTGTTGTATCATGTTCTTTTATTTTATCAATGATTACACAACCTTTTATAGGTAGTCTTAATGACCGATTTGATAAAAGGAAAGTGAATGCTTTGTTACTTAGGATTTCATCGGTATTTGGATTTGTTTTTATTTATGTAAACAATATCTATGGAATAGCGATAGTTTATAGTATTGTATTAGCACTAGTAAGTGGTGTTAATCCAATTATTGAAAGGATGGCAACAGTATCAAAACATGCTTATGGTTTGATTCGTATTGGTGGGACGATTGGTTATGCAACCGGATCACAATTGAGTAGTGTCATTTATAATTTGATTTCTCCTAAAGCCATGTATATATTTTTTAGCTTGAGCATGATAATTTGTGTTATACTAATTATAGTCATTATTAAAGGAGGATTATATGAAAGAAAAAATTGGACAAATTTTTTCAATAGCTAAAGATCATGCGCCTATTCCTGGGTGTACAGTATCTAAAATGATTCACGAAGGAGATAATGCGATTATCTATTTTTCATTAGCAAAAAATACAGATATCAGTGCAGAAATTTTTCCTTATCATAAATTCATTATCGTTGTTGATGGTAAGCTTGAAGTTTATGATAGTAATAAGAAAGTAGAAACATTAAGTACAGGTGAATCGATTTTAATGCATACAGATATGCCGGTAGGAATGAGAACAAATCAAGGTGCAGTTTATGCAGAAATAGAAATTAGGAGGACAGATAAAATGAATGAAGTAATTAAAGCAGGAAAAGTATTTAAATTAGCAGAATTAATTCCTTATCAAGAAGGAAAAATTGTGAATATGGATGTAGCTCACAATGATAAAATGAAATTTGTAGTGATGGCATTTGATGAAGGGTGTGCATTATCTGAACATGCAGCACCAGGAGAAGCAATTATTTTTGCTTTAGATGGTGAAGGTGTGATTGGTTATGAAGGTAAAGAATATCCAATTAAAGCAGGAGAAAATTTTAGCTTTGCTAAAGGTGGAATGCATAGCGTAAAAGCAACAAAACAATTTAAAATGGCATTACTTTTAACTTTAGATTAATTGACAAAATAGAAGGAATGGTCAAATCGATTAGTCTTTTTTATCGTTATAAGGGAGGAAAATAATATGACTTATGAAGAATACTTAGAAAAAAGTAAAGGATCAATGGGTAAAGTATGTAAATCATGTCCAATTTGTAATGGAAAAGCTTGCGGTAATAAAATTCCTGGACCAGGGGCAAAAGGTACAGGAACAGTAGCAATTGAAAATTATAATGCATGGCAAAGAATTCATGTAAATATGGATACACTATATGAAAACAAAGAAGTAGATACGACTTTTCATATTTTTGGTAAGACATTTAAATATCCTATTTTTGCAGGACCAGTTGGTGCGGTGAATCTTCATTATGGAGATAGTTTAGATGATACTGCCTATAATGCACGTTTAGTTAAAGAATGTAAAGAAGCAGGAATTGTTGCTTTTACTGGAGATGGTATCAATCCTGTAATCATGCAAGAAGCAACTAAAATAATCAAAGAAAACCAAGGAATTGGAGTGCCAACGATCAAACCTTGGGATGAAAAGACTTATGATGAAAAATTACAATTAGCAATAGATAGTGGTAGTTTTGCAGTTGCTATGGATATTGATGCTGCTGGTTTACCTTTTTTAAAAGGGAGAATTCCACCAGCAGGTAGAAAATCTCAACAAGAATTAAAACAAATTATTGATCGTACACCAGTTCCTTTCATTGTTAAAGGGGTAATGAGTGTTAATGGTGCTTTAAAAGCGAAAAATGCCGGTGCAGCAGCTATTGTTGTCTCTAACCATGGTGGTAGGGTATTAGATGGTACACCTGGAACAGCAACTGTTTTAAGAGAAATTGTTGAAGCAGTTGATGGTTCTATGAAAATCTTTGTTGATGGTGGTATTCGTAGTGGGGTTGATATCTTTAAAGCGTTAGCTTTAGGAGCAGATGCTGTGCTAATTGCTAGACCATTTGTAAATATGATTTATGCCGGTCAAGGTGGAGTAGAAGCTTATGTTACTAAACTAGGTAATGAGTTAAAAGATACAATGGAAATGTGTGGTGCTAATCATTTAGCAGATATTACCTTTGATAAAATTAGAATGTAAAATGAAAAAAAAGGATTACTGTAAAGATGTAATCCTTTTAAAATATTAAAAATTTTTCTAAATTTGTAAAAAGAGATAAATAATTAAAAATAGAGTTATAATGAAAAATAAAGAATAAAAAGGAGGAATAAATAATGAGTTTTCCAAAAGGATTTTATTGGGGAGGCGCTATTGCTGCTAACCAAGCTGAAGGTGCATGGAACGTAGACGGGCGTGGTATGGCACGTACGGATGTGACTACTGGAGGTAGTGTTAAAGCTTCTCGTATGATCACCTATGAAGATGCAGATGGTAATAAACATAAAGTACCTAATAGAGGATTTAAATTACCAGAAGGTGCACATTATAAAGTTTATGATGATGAATTATATCCTAATCATGATGCAATCGATTTTTATCATCATTATAAAGAAGATATTGCTTTATTTAAAGAAATGGGATTTTCTATGTTTAGATTATCTATTTCTTGGTCTAGAATCTATCCAACTGGTGAAGAAGATCAACCAAATCAAGCTGGTTTAGATTATTATCGTAGTGTATTTGAAGAACTTAAAAAAGCTGGAATTGAACCATTAGTTTCAATTTGGCACTTTGATACACCACTTGCCTTAGAAGAAAAATATGGTGGAGAATGGTTAGATCGTCATTTTATTGATGCATACGTAAAATTTGTAACAACGATCTTTAAAGAATACAAAGGATTAGTTAAATATTGGTTAACATTCAATGAAATTAATAATACAGTCAATTTCTTACCAGATGATGCACCTGATCAAGTCTATCAAGAAGCTTATCAACACTTACATTATAAATTTGTCGCAAGTGCAAAAGCAGTAAAAATTGGACATGAAATCGATCAAAATTATCAAATTGGATGTATGATTTGTGGTATCACATACTATCCTTTAACAAGTGATCCACAAGATATCTTATTTAATAGAAGCAAATGGGAAAAAGGGATCTTCTATTGTGGAGATGTACAATGTAAAGGGAAATATCCAACTTATGCAAAACGTTTATGGGATGAACATAACGTTAAATTAGATATTACAGATGAAGATTTAGAAATCTTAAAAGAAGGAACAGTAGACCTATATACATTCTCTTACTATATGTCACAAGCTGTAACAACACATGAAAATAAAGATGTAGTCAGTGGAAATATGTCAGCAGGGGTACGTAATCCATATTTAACATACTCAGATTGGGGATGGGCATTTGATCCTTATGGATTAAGATACTATCTAGAAGTAATTTATGATCGTTATGAAATTCCACTAATGGTTGTTGAAAATGGACTTGGAGCATTTGATACAGTAGAAGAAGATGGATCAATCCATGATAGTTACCGTATTGATTATTTAAGAGAACATGTTAAAGAAATGGGTGTAGCTATTGATCATGGTGTAGATTTAGTAGGTTATACTACTTGGGGATGCATCGACTTAGTATCAGCAGGAACAGGAGAAATGAGAAAACGTTATGGATTCATCTATGTAGATAAACATGATGATGGAACAGGTACAATGAAACGTTCACCAAAAGATTCATTCTATTGGTATAAAAAAGTCATTGCTTCTAACGGTGAAGATGTAGAATAGAAATTAAAAAGCTATGAAATTTTAAATAATTTCATAGCTTTATTTTTTTGATTATATTTCTTAAATCTTTAGGGGGTATGCCTTTTAATTTGTTAAATACATAAGAATAAAAACTAGGTGAAGAAAAACCACTAAATAAGGCGATATCAGTAATTGGTAAATGTGTTCTTTTTAATAAATCAATACTTTTTTATGATACGATAACTGGTAAGATACTCATTCATTGATTGATTTGCGAATTGTTTAAAGAGTTCATAACATTTATTTTTAGATATGCCTATTTGTCTAGAAAGCGTAGTTAAAGTTATTTTTTCTTGGTAATTGTTGATAATGTAATTTGTCATCTTTAAAAAAAGATCCTGATTTATAGAATTATGAATATTATCTTCATGGCTATTTAGTTGTTCTCCAATTTTTTTAATTAAGTCGTATGTTTTGGATAATACATTGAGATGGTTAAAATTAGTTGGATTCATCGCAAGATGAATTTGAATGATTAAATCAATCATTGTTTTTTGGTAAGGCATGGATGGATCTAGACAAATAAAATCTTGATTTTTTTAGAGCAAATTTCTTTTTAAAATAACCATGACAATTTTTAAGTAAAATGTCAGAAGAAATAACTAAAGCAATAAAAGCACACTCTTGGCTTTCCTTGGAAAAGCCATAGTGAAGGCGTTGTGAGTTAATAAATAGGGCAGAATTTTTTTGAAGTGTAGTGACTTGTCCATTTACAAAAAAGTCCATTTTTCCTTCTACAATATAAATAAATTCAAGGTCAGAATGCCAGTGAATTAGGGATTGATAATCATAATTCGATAAGTAATCTTTACGAGTGTAAATAGGTAGGTCTTTGTAATTATAATGTAAAGATTCAGATGAATCTAAATGAATAGTTAATGAATTTTTCATAATTTTTATTTCCTTTAGGATATGATATTAACTTTTTTTGTGTTATTTTGAAAGTATTGTACGTTAAAATGTGTTTAAGGTAAAAAAGTTGAGGAGGAAATGAAGATGTATGAAATTATTGCTTGTGATTTAGATGAAATTTTAATTAGAACAGATCGTACGATTTCTAAAGAAGATATTGAATCTATTAAGAAAGCTTCGCAAAAAGGTAAGGTATCAGTTTCGATAAAGCGAATGAATTATATAAATGAGGGTTAAATTATGATGTATGCATTCATGTGTATATAAAAGATCATGTTTATGCTTATAACTATATGCAAGAAGAAAAAGATTTAACTTTTTTAAAAAATCAAGAAATCGTAAAGTGTTTATATCTGAATATAAATTATAATTATTTAAAACAAATAGCTAAAGATATTGATGTGAGTTATTCATTAAATCGATAATATTGAGTTCAATCATTAAGGTGTTAATAAAGCAGCAGGTCTAAAATCTCTAGCAAATCTATTGCTTATTGATTTAAAAGATACAATTGCTATTGGGGATAATTTTAATGATTTATCAATGATCAAAGTAGCTGGACTTGGCGTAGGCGTAAAAAACACAGTTGAAGATATGAAACCTTTATGTGATGAAAATGCTGTGTCTGAAATTATTTATAAATATGTACTTATAAAGTAATTTTACTTTATGATTTTTTTTGAGAATACGACTTATTTTAGATATAAATCCAAAAAATAAAAAATTATTTGAATTATGTAGCGGGTTAGTGTATACTAAACCCGTATGGTAGAAATAGATACAAAAGAAACACAATGGCTTACCATGCAAATATTTGAATGACTTGTTAAGGTGATAGGGTCCTTTTCAATGTCATGGTTGATTGAGTTAAAAGCTCGAATTTTATAAGTTGGTTACTTTATAACTAAAATTTATGCATATGCATGCAACTTGTGAAACGGTCAATTGAGTATTAAAAGTGAAATATTTGCTATATAGACTCCCGCCATTTTGTTTAATATTTATCAATCTATTTTTACGTTTTTTTGTATAGAAAAGTAGTTTATTAAGCACAAGTATGCATTCATATTTGTGCTTTTTTTATTTGAGGGAGGCGTTTAAAATTGGATCAAAATAAAGCACCAATATTTGAAGCATTGGAAAAGTTTCGAAAAATGAGGATCGTTCCTTTTGATGTCCCAGGGCATAAAAGAGGACGTGGGAATCCTGAGTTAGTTGAATTATTAGGAGAAAAGTGTGTAGGTATCGATGTCAATTCGATGAAACCGCTTGATAATTTATGTCACCCTGTTTCGGTTATTAAAGAAGCAGAAGAATTAGCGGCTGATGCTTTCGGCGCAGCTTATGCTTTTTTAATGGTAGGAGGAACAACGAGTGCAGTTCAAACAATGATTTTATCTTGTTGTAAACAGGGAGATAAAATCATTTTACCTAGAAATGTTCATCGTAGTGCAATTAATGCTTTGGTATTATGTGGGGCAATACCAGTTTATGTTAATCCAAAAACAGATCATGAATTAGGCATTTCATTAGGAATGGAAATTGAAGATGTTGAAGAAGCTATTAAAAAGAATCCAGATGCAAAAGCGATTTTAGTAAATAATCCTACCTATTATGGGATTTGTTCTGCACTAGAAAAAATTGTTGAATTAGGACATCAAGCAGGAATGAAAGTCTTGGTTGATGAAGCTCATGGTACACATTTTTACTTTGGTAAAAATATGCCAATCACAGCTATGAAAGCAGGTGCTGATATGGCAAGTGTCAGTATGCACAAATCGGGAGGAAGTTTAACTCAAAGTTCTTTCTTACTAATTGGGGAAAATATGAATAAAGGGTATGTTCGTCAAATCATTAACTTGACACAAACGACAAGTGCTTCTTATTTGCTTCTTTCTTCTTTGGATATTTCTCGAAGAAATTTAGCTTTAAGAGGAGAAGAGGCATTTGATAAAGTAGAATATCTTGCCAGTTACGCACGAAATGAAATCAATCGTATAGGTGGGTATTATGCTTATGGACCAGAGTTGGTTAATAAAAACAGTGTTTATGATTTTGATGTAACAAAGTTAAGTATTCATACTTTAGATATCGGTTTAGCTGGGATTGAAGTTTATGATATTTTAAGAGATGAGTACGATATTCAAATTGAATTTGGTGATTTAGGGAATATTTTAGCTTATGTATCCGTGGGAGATCGTAAACAGGATATTGAAAGATTAGTGAGTGCTCTTGCAGATATCAAACGTCGTTACTCGAAAGATAAAACAGGGTTAATGTCTAATGAATATATTAATCCTAAAGTCATTATGTCACCACAAGACTCTTTTTATTCTGAAAAAGAATTATTACCGATACAAAAGACATCAGGAAAGGTATGTAGTGAGTTTGTGATGTGTTATCCACCAGGAATTCCAATTTTGGCACCAGGAGAACTTATTACCCAAGAAATTATTGATTATATTGTTTATGCAAAAGAAAAAGGGTGTTCAATTACTGGTCCAGAAGATCCGGATATAAATTATTTAAATGTGATTAAGGGGGAAGAATAATGGACTTATGGTTTAATGATGAACATACAGATACAGTAAAATTATCTATTAAAGTAGAAAAACAACTTGCCAGTGTCAAATCAGAACAACAACAAATCGATGTATTAGATACAAAAGAATTTGGTAAGATTTTAGCTGTTGATGGAGATATCATGCTTACTCAAAGAGATGAATTTATTTATCACGAGCTTCTTGTTCATGTACCGATGGCAATTAATCCTAATATTAAGGAGGTTTTAGTTATTGGTGGTGGCGATGGTGGTGTTGTTCGGGAATTAACGAAATACGATTCAATTGAAATTATTGATGTTGTCGAAATTGACGAAGAATTAGAAAAAGTATGTAAAGAATACTTTCCAGAAATTGCTAATTCATTAAGTGACCCAAGAGTACATATGTATCATGAAGATGGAGTTCGTTTTATTCGTTCATTAGATGACGAATATGATTTAATTATTATCGATTCACCTAATCCTTATGGTGTGGGAGAAGGGCTATTTACACGTGAATTCTATGGATTATGTTATAAAGCGTTACACCAAGATGGAATTATGATCAACCAACATGAAAGTCCATTTTATCGAGATGAATCTTATATGGTACAAAGAATGCATCAAAGAATTGTGCAATCATTTCCGATTGTTAAAGTATATCAAGGGTTCATCCCTTCTTATCCATCAGGTCACTGGCTATTTGGTTTTGCTAGTAAAAAATATCATCCTATTGGAGATATTCAAGATGAAATTTGGAATAAGTTAAACATTCCTACACGTTATTATGCAACTAGATTGCATAAGGGAATTTTTGCTTTACCTGTTTATGTAGAGGAGTTGCTTAAAGATGTTGAATAAAAATGTAATGACTTTTATTGGATGCGATTGTGAATATGAAGATGCCAAAATTGTATTATTTGGTGCCCCATTTGATTCAACAACTTCATATCGACCAGGAACCCGTTTTGCAAGTTCTATGATTCGAAATGAGTCCTATGGATTGGAAACTTACAGTCCTTATCAAGATAAAGATTTAGAAGATTATGCCTATTATTTTGATAGTGGTGATTTAGAACTCGCTATGGGGAGTAGTGAATTAGCATTGAATGATATTACCACTAGAACAAGGATAATTTTAAATGATCATAAGTTGCCTTTTATGATTGGTGGGGAACATTTAGTGACTTTAGGCGCTTTTAAAGCTGTATTTGAAAAATATCCCGATGTTCATATTATTCATTTTGATGCACATACAGATTTAAGAGAGGATTATTTAGGTGTTCCATTATCTCATGCATGTGTCATTAAACGTTGTCATGATTTAATAGGAGATCATAAAATACATCAATTTGGTATTCGTAGTGGAATGAAAGAAGAATTTCAATTTGCTTCAAAACATACAGATTTGCATAAGTTTAATTTTGAAGGGTTAAAAGAATGTGTTGCTTTATTAAAAGATAAACCTGTGTATTTTACAATTGATTTAGATGTTCTAGATCCAGCTTATTTTCCTGGAACAGGAACACCAGAATTTGGAGGTGTATCTTTTCTAGAATTGCTAGAAGCTATTCATGATGTTATTAGTCATTGTTGTATTGTGGGGATGGATGTTAATGAATTAAGTCCTCATTTAGATCCAAGCGGTGCTTCAACTGCAGCTGCTTGTAAGGTGATTAGAGAATGTTTATTAGAGTTATCAAAGGGAGGAAATGAAAATGAGTAGAGTATTAGTTATTGGTTGTGGAGGCGTTGGACAAGTAGCCATTCAAAAATGCTGTCAATTAGATGATGTATTTACAGATTTATGTATTGCATCAAGAACAGTTGAAAAATGTAATATTTTAAAAGAAAAATTAGCAGGGAAAACAAAGACAAATATCACAACTGCAAAGGTAGATGCAGATAATAAAGAAGAATTAGTTGCTTTAATTAAATCTTATCAACCTGATTTAGTTATGAATATTGCTTTACCTTATCAAGATTTAACAATTATGGATGCTTGTTTAGAAGCTGGAGTCAATTATTTAGATACAGCTAATTATGAACCAGAAGATATTGAAGATCCTGAATGGAAAGCGATTTATGAAAAAAGATGTGAAGAAAAAGGATTCAGTGCTTATTTTGATTACAGTTGGCAATGGGCTTATAAAAAGAAATTCAAAGATGCTGGTTTAACAGCATTACTTGGTTGTGGATTTGATCCAGGTGTAACTCAAGCTTATTGTGCTTACGCTAAAAAACATGAATTTGATACAATTGATACGATTGATATTTTAGATTGTAATGGTGGAGATCATGGCTATCCTTTTGCGACAAACTTTAATCCAGAAGTCAATTTAAGAGAAGTCAGTGCTCCTGGAAGTTATATTGAAAATGATAAATGGATCGAAATTCCAGCAATGTCTATTAAAAGGGAGTATGATTTTGATGAAGTTGGACATAAAGATATGTATTTATTACATCATGAAGAAATTGAATCTTTAAATGTAAATTTACCTGAAGTAAAACGTATTCGTTTCTTTATGACATTTGGACAAAGTTATTTAGATCATATGAGATGTTTAGAGAATGTTGGTATGTTATCTACAACACCAATTAACTTTGAAGGAAAAGAAATTGTACCTATTAAATTTTTAAAAGCATTGTTACCTGATCCCTCAACACTAGGACCTCGTACAGTAGGTAAAACAAATATTGGTTGCATCTTTACAGGTAAAAAAGATGGTAAAGATAAATCCTATTATATTTATAATGTTTGTGATCACCAAGAATGCTATAAAGAAGTGGGAAGCCAAGCTGTTTCTTATACAACAGGGGTACCAGCGATGTGTGGAGCATTAATGATGCTTACTGGTAAATGGAACAAACCAGGTGTTTATACGGTTGAAGAATTTGATCCAGATCCATTTATTGAAGCTTTAGATAAATATGGATTACCTAAAAAAGAAAGCTATAATCCTGTATTGGTAGATTAAAATGAATAAATCGCAATTAAAAACACCTTGTTATATTATTCAAAAAGAAAAATTGATTCACAATTTAGAAATCCTAAACTATGTTAAAAAGCAAACAGGATGTAAAATCCTATTAGCTCAAAAATGCTTTTCAATGTACTCTTTGTACCCTTTGATTGGTGAGTATGTTGATGGTTGTACAGCGAGCGGATTATTTGAAGCAAAATTAGGTAGAGAAGAGATGAATAAAGAAAACCATGTTTTCTCTCCGGCTTATCGTCAAGATGAAATTGAAGAGATCATCGATTTGTGTGATGAAATTGTTTTTAATTCATTTAAGCAGTTAAAAAAATATCAATCACAAGTTAAAGCTAAAGGTAAAGGGATCGGTATTCGAATTAATCCTGAAATTTCTACGCAAGTGGGCCATGAAATTTATGATCCATGTGCCCCAGGAAGTCGCCTAGGAACAACTTTAGATCATTTTGATGAAACTTTATTAGAAAATGTGGATGGTCTTCACTTTCATACTTTATGTGAACAAAATTCAGATGATTTGAAAACGACATTGGAGGTTGTTGAAGAAAAATTTGGTCAATATATGTATCAAATGAAATGGATCAATTTTGGTGGAGGACATCATATCACACGTGAGGATTATGATTTAGATACACTAATCGAATGTATCAAACATGTACAAGATACTTATCATGTTCAAGTTTATATTGAACCTGGAGAAGCTTTTGTTTTAAACGCAGGAACTTTATTAACGACTGTATTAGAAACCAATTATAATGGAATGAATTTGGCCATTGTTGATACATCTGCCGCTTGCCATATGCCTGATGTGTTAGAAATGCCTTATCGTCCTCCTTTAAAAATGAGTGGGAATCCAAATGAAAAAGCGTATACTTATCGTTTAGGCGGACCTACTTGTTTATCAGGAGACATTATCGGAGATTATTCTTTTGATGAACTTTTAAAAGAAGGGGATCAATTAGAATTTGAAGATATGGCTTTATATACGATGGTAAAAACGAATATGTTTAATGGAATGAATTTACCTGATATTGTTATTGAAGAAAATGGTAATTATGAAGTCTATAAAACATTTGGTTATCAAGATTTTAAATCTCGACTTTAAGCTCCAAGAATTTATCTTGGAGCCTTTTTATACGATTTTGATATTTTTTTAATGTGAAAATGAAAGCTATTTATTTTATTTTGAGCTAAAATATAAATAAAGAACACATTGAATATGGAATGAGGTGCGAAAGATGAATTACGAAGACTATCATGTACATACTGCTTTTAGTGATGATAGTGTGTATGAAATGGAAGATGTTGTTAAAGATGCAATAAGTAAAGGAATGAATGAAATCTGTTTTACTGATCATGTTGATTACGGAATTAAATTAGATTGGGATGAAGGAAAAGAAATTGAATATCGTGATGGAATGCCTTTAGCGAATGTTGACTATCCAAAATATTTTGAAAAAATTAAAGAATTAAGAGTGAAATACCCTCAAATTACTTTAAAACAAGGAATGGAATTTGGAATGCAAGTTCATACAATCGATCGTTATCAAAAACTTTATGATCGCTATGATTTTGATTTTATTATTTTATCTTGTCATCAAGTAGAAGATAAAGAATTTTGGACACAAGATTTTCAAAGAGGAAGAACACAACAACAATATAATGAACGTTATTATCAAGAAATTTTAGATGTGATCACAAAATATAAAGACTACAGTGTATTAGGACATCTTGATTTAATTGTTCGTTATGATGAAAAAGGAGTTTATTCATTTGGAAAGTTAAAACCAATAATTACTAAAATATTAAAACAAGTTATTGCAGATGGTAAAGGAATTGAAGTGAATACTTCAAGCCATCGTTATGGCTTAACGGATTTACAACCTTCAAGAGCTATTTTGAAATTATATAAAGAATTAGGTGGAACGATTATAACGATCGGTAGTGATAGTCATAAAAAAGAACATCTAGGTGCTTATATTCAGGATACAAAAGAAGAACTTAAAAAATTAGGATATACCCACTATTGTACATTTGATAAGATGCAACCAATTTATCATGAATTATAATTAAGACTTCAAAGTTAAATCCTTTGAAGCTTTTTTTATACATTTAAGCAAAAGACTTGTTTTTATATTAGGGTTGTTATATGATTAAGATACCCTATAGGGGTGGGAGGTGTTTAAATGAAAAAGAAATATGATGTCATAGGAATGACATGCAGTGCTTGTTCAACTCATGTAGATAAAGCCGTACGAGGGGTATCGGGAGTTCAAGAAGTTAATGTTAATTTATTACAAAATACAATGACTGTTGAATTTGATGAAAATCAAGTTACGGATAAACAAATATTTGATGCTGTTGATAAAGCAGGATATAAGGCTCAAAATATTGGTGAAATAACAGTATCTGTCAAAAAACAAGATGAAAATGAACATAAAAAGAAAGATTTGATTTTATCTTTTATTTTCTTGATTCCATTATTTTATATAAGTATGGGACATATGTTGAATTGGCCTTTACCTAGTATTTTATTAGGTCATGAAAATATGATGATTTTTGTTTTGGTTCAATTATGTTTAGTTGTTCCTATTATGTTTATTAACCGAGGTTATTATATTCGTGGGTTTAAGTCTTTATGGAATAAAGCGCCTAATATGGATTCGTTAATTGCTTTGGGTTCTACAGCTGCTTTTACTTATAGTTTATATGCTACTTTTATGATGGCTTATTATTTGGGTAGAATGGATATGGATACAACCCATCATTATATGATGCAACTTTACTATGAATCAGCAGGGATGATTTTAACTTTAATTTCTTTAGGAAAATATTTAGAATCTCGTTCTAAACAAAAAACATCTGAAGCAATTGAAAAATTAATGAAATTAATGCCTTCAACTGCGATCGTATTAAAAGATGGAAAAGAAGTTGAAGTTAAAATTGAAGATGTTCAAGTTGGAGATGTTGTGATTGTTAAACCGGGGAATAATATTCCTCTAGATGGTGAAGTTATCGATGGTCATGGATCGATTAATGAATCAATGATCACGGGTGAAAGTTTACCTGTAGATAAAGTAGTGGGTGATAAGGTTATTGGCTCTACAAATAACTTAGATGGTTATATGCAAGTTAGAGTAACGCATACTTCTAATGAAACAACATTATCAAAAATTATTGCTTTAGTAGAAGAAGCAGGTGCTTCTAAAGCACCGATTGCAAAACTAGCTGATCAAATCAGTGGTATCTTTGTACCAGTTGTTATTATAATAGCAATTTTAACATTTATTTTATGGCTAGCATTAGGACAAAAAGATTTCCATTTTGCATTAAATTGTGGAATCTCTGTTTTAGTTATTTCTTGTCCATGTGCTTTAGGATTAGCTACACCAACAGCCATTATGGTTGGAACAGGTAAAGGAGCTAATTTAGGTATTTTATTTAAATCAGCTCAACATCTAGAAGAACTTTCTAAATGTGATACGATTGTTTTAGATAAGACAGGAACGATTACACAAGGAAAACCTCAGGTAACAGAAATTTATCCAATTGATGTTAGTGAAAATGAATTATTAAAATATGCAGGATCAATTGAACATTATTCAAAACATCCTTTAGCAAAAGCAGTTTATGATTATGTAGAAATGAAATCTATTGAAGTAAGTACACTTGATCAATTCACAATGAAACAAGGATTAGGTTTAGTTGGTGAGTTAGATGGTAAAGTTTTACTATCAGGAAATAAACGATTGATGGAAGCATATGATATTGATTTATCAAAAGTACAAGAACTTTATAAGCGTCTATCTGGTCAAGGAAAAACACCATTGTTTTATGGTTATGATGGTAAATTAATTGGTTTAATTGTTGTAGCGGATGTAATGAAACAAACAAGTAAACATGCGATCGATTGTTTAAAAGATATGAATATGAACATTTATATGCTTACAGGAGATAATCAATTAACAGCCAATGCTATTGCTTGTGAATTAGGTATTGAAGCGATTGGTGAAGTATTACCACAAGATAAAGAAAAACATGTAAGAAAGCTACAAGAACAAGGACATCGTGTGATCATGGTTGGTGATGGGATCAATGATGCACCAGCATTAGTTAGAAGTGATGTTGGTATTGCTATGACTTCTGGTATTGATATTGCGATTGATTCTGCTGATGTTGTATTAATGAAAAATGATTTACAAGATGTTG
>URQL01000005.1 GCA_900550005.1 uncultured Erysipelotrichaceae bacterium | reverse complement strand
AGTCATCAAAATAGAAGACAACATTTGACGATTACCAAAAGCAGATAAAACATAAGAGCTAAATTTCATCCCATAATAAGAATGGATCAACGCTAAAACAAGAGGAAAAATAAAGAAGAACCCAATTTGTTTAAATAAAGCAAGATCAATCGCTTTTTCATCTACCCCTATTTTTCTTAACATTTGATAACGTTCAATATTATCACTTGATTCAGATAATTCTTTTAAGGCAAGTAAAGCTGCACTTGAAATTAAGAAAATAATTCCTAGATAAAGAGCGATAAATGCGACCATAGCCCCAACACCAATAGAAGATTCAATAATATCAATGCGAGTATTATTAGTTAACCATGTTGTTTGATTAAAATTATTTTTTTGGAATTGAATAACTTGATCTTCTATTACTTGTTTTTCTTCTTTTGAAGAAGCATTGTAATTAGCGATCATACATTGATAATAAGGTTGTAAAGATGAAGCTACTTCATCTGGTACTAAGAAAATTCCAGAACAAACATGTCCTTGTGATATTTCCACAAATCCCTTTTGACATTCATTGTACTTAGGAGAAAGTTCATAATCATTAATCCTAATTTTAGTAAGTAAAGCTAACGATTCATTACGAAGATTTAAAATTTGTTGATAATCACCAATAATTAGATATTGATCCTTTTCAAGTTCATAAGTAGGTTGATGATACATTGAAGCAACTTTATTATAATCACTTACTGACATAATCAATTCTGGCGATTCAAAAATCATTTGGGGGTATTGTATACTTATTTTAGAATAAGCCTCACCTAAAGTATCTTTCATTGTTAAATCAGCGTAATACATATTGTAATCAACCCTGTCTTTTAAATTATTTAAATCAAAGCCATTATTTTCTAAGGTTTGTTCAATCGTTAAATTAAAATCTTCACGTATTGCTGGTAAGATGCTCTCATCATCACTATATTCGAATCTTTTTGTATATTGAACATCAACAGGAACACCTTCATTAATATTTGCCATCATCGAATTTTTCACAGACAAAGCACTTGATAAAACACAAATCGTAATAAATAACATAATACAAATCGTTGTCATTGAAAAGACCATGGTATTGATTCTACTACTAATTTGACGTACTACGAAACTGTTAATTCCTTTATAATAACGCTTTTTCATAGCTAAACATAGCTTCATTAATAAACCAGATAAAGACCAAAAAATAAAGAATGTTGAAATAAATCCCATTGCAATCGGTATTAAAATATCTGTGGCATTATCTAAATAATTCACTCCACCTGTAACTAAATAGTAAGCATAACCTAAAACACCAGCAGAGATAACAAAAATAATTGTACATAACCAAGGATTTTTTAATTTGATTTGTTCAGTTTTATGTCCTGCTTGAAGTAAATCAATAAGTTTACAACGATTAATTGTTACAGTATTAAAAATCATAACAATTAGATACATAATACTAAAATAAACAAGTGTTTTAAGACAAGCTGACATTGAAAATACAAATTGGAATTTTGTCATATTGGCCTCAAACATATTTGCTACTAAAACACTCATTAATTGCGATAAGCCAATTCCTAAAACTAATCCGCATATAAAAGACAAGACACCAATAAGTAAAGTTTCAAAGAAAAGAATAAAAGATATTTTTCTTTTCGACATTCCTAATAAAATATAAATAGCAAATTCTTTATTCCTTCTTTTAATTAAAAACTGACTTGCATAAATAATAAGAAAACCTAAGATAAAAGCAACAAATACACTAACACCAGATAAAATATTGGTCATTAAACCAATAACGCTTAATGTACTTTTAGTTGCATCTAATAAAACCGTTTGACTATCGATTGCATTAAATACATAGAAGATGGAAACACCTAAAATAAGGGTGAAGAAATAGATGGCATAATCTTTAATACTTTTAAAAATATTTTTTAAAGCAATTTTATAGAGCTTCATTTAAATCGCCACCTAATAATGTTACAACATCAATAATTTTATCAAAAAAGTCTTTTCTTGAATCTTGCCCTCTTCTTACTTCGTGAAATATTTTTCCATCCTTAATAAAAATCACTCTAGAAGCATAACTTGCACTAAAAGCATCATGAGTAACCATTAGGATCGTTGCTGTTAGCTGTTGATTTAAATAATTCATCTTTTCAAGTAACATTTTACTTGAACGTGAATCTAAAGCTCCGGTTGGTTCATCTGCTAAGATGAGTTTGGGTTCACTAACAATAGCACGCGCACTAGCTACTCTTTGTTTTTGTCCTCCTGACATTTGATAAGGATATTTATTTAAAATTCCTTCAATATTTAATTCCTGAGCAACTTCTTGAATACGTTTATCTATCGTTTTATAAGCAACTCCTTGAATCGATAAAGCTAAAGCAATGTTTTCATAGGCTGTTAAAGTGTCAAGAAGATTGAAATCTTGAAAAATAAATCCTATTTTTTCTCGTCTAAATTGATTAAGTTTATTTCCTTTTAATGAAGTAATATCTTGTCCATCAATATAAATATGTCCTGCTGTTACTTTATCAATCGTTGAAATACAATTAAGCAAGGTCGTTTTTCCACTTCCACTTGCTCCCATAATAGCGACAAATTCTCCTCTTTCCACATCGAATGATAAGCCATCAATGGCTTTTGTTAAACTGGATTTATTCCCATAATATTTTTCTATATTTTCTATTTTTAAAATGGTTTCCATATCAACCACTCCTTTCGCTTATCATTCTATAGGATTTAAGCAATATTGTCGTTTGTTTAAAATAACAGTTTCTTACAATTTTGTCACATTAGAATTTATAATAATCATTTTTAGAGAAAACAAGTGTAACTTGAGTGTATTCTTGATAAACTGAAGTGATTTTGATTTGGTGTCCTAATTTTTTACACAATTCTTTAACGATATACAATCCCATTCCTGTGGATTTAACTTGATTTTGTCCATTTCGACCTGTAAAAGTCTTTTCAAAAACACGATCGATATCACTTGAATCAATTCCTAAACCATTATCTTTAATTTGTAAAAGGATTTCTTTTTCATGTTCAATAACTCTAAAAAGAATATAAGCTTCTTTTTTATTGGCATATTTTATACAATTGCTCACAATTTGACTAATCATAAATTCTAGCCACTTTCCATCACTTAATACAACTGTTTGTTCTATTTCCACTCTTGGTTGAATCCCTTTTTCAAGTAAATCATAGCGATAATTCATAATGACATTTTGTACAATTTGATCTAGCTCTACTTCTTTAATGGTATAATCCTTATTTGCATATTGACTACGTAAATAATATAAAATCGAGTCACTATAATTATTTAAACGGTGGATCTGTGTCATAAATTCTTTAGGTAAGTCATTTTGATAATTATGCCCCATCAAGGTTAAACTCGCAATTGGTAGTTTGACTTCATGAATCCACATTTCAACATACTCTTTAAAATCATCGATTGATTTTTTATATTCATTGATATGTTCAACCATGGATTTATCAATGATATAAAGTTGTTGGTAAAACCATTTTCCTTCTTTAAAAGAAGGTTCCACTAATGTTTCAATAATCAAATATTTTTGATCTAATTTTTCAATTTGGTTATTAAATTGACGATAAAAACGACTTCTTCTTAAATAATCATAAGTTAAAATCGCACTCCATTGAATCGTCATGATCACAATAATCGCAATAATCAAAGAAGGATCACAATTAAAGCCTGATAAAAACGCAAATATAAAAAAATAAGTCAATCCATAAAGAAGAAAATGAATAAAATGATCTTTTAAATAATCTTTTAAACTCATACCAAAATATAACCATACCCTTTTCTTGTTTTAATCACATCTTGATAACCTAATAAGGCAAGCTTATTTCGCAAACGACTAATATTCACCGTTAAAGCATTATCATTAATGTATTCTTTATTGTCCCATAAATTTGTCATAAGTTCATCTCGGCTCACTAATTGTTCTTGATGATTAAAAAGATACATAAAAATAATCATTTCATTTTTAGTCAATTCACATTCTTCTTCCCCTTTTTTTAAAATACCTTTTGTTTGATCCACTTTAATATCACGATACATTAAGGAACTCACTTCTTTTTTATCATATCTTTTAAATAAATTTTGAATTCTAAGTAATAAAATGGTTGGATGGTAAGGCTTTGTGATATAATCATCTGCACCATAAGACATAGATAACACTTCATCTACATCACTTACTCGACTCGTCACCATAATAACAGGTACATCAGATGTTTTACGAATTTCTTTTAAAACAAGTTCACCATTTAAATAAGGAATATTAATATCTAAAAGCAATAAATCAGGGTTAATTTGATTAAAACTTTCTACAACATTAGAAAAATCGATAATACCAATCGTATCATAACCAGCATTTTTTAATAATTCTTCTAACTCTTTGCGTACCACTTCATCATCTTCAACAATCATAATTTTCTTCATTTTCTCATCCCCTTTTACTTCATTATACACGAAAATAAAAAAAAGAACATTTGAATGATAAAAACCTCGTTTCTACATTCAAATATTCTTTAATTATTCATCTTCACAAACATCAACATAACAATCCTAGTCTGAATAATCTCCAAGTTCTCTTAAATCAAATGGACAAACACCACCCATTGGATGACCAATTAAATCGACTAATTGATCGCTAGAAACCATTTTGGCTTTTTTATGAAATGTTTGTTTACATTTTTTATTGCTAATTTTAGCTGTTCCTGCAACAACGACTACAAGCTACCAAAGTAACTGTTGCACTTGACTCATCTAATACAATCAATCGATCTTCTAAATAAATTTGTTTAAAATAATTTTCAACATCTTGATACGCCATTCTTTCCCCCTTTTTTATGTCTACCAGTTTAATGCCAGCTCTTCTTTTTGTAAATAGCTGGCTTGCATTAATTTTTTGACTTCCTCATTTTGACTTAAAGAAAGTGCCTTGACATCACAATTTTCAATGATTTGTCCATCTTTCATTACTAAAACACGTTTACATAAAGATTGAATCAATGAAAGATCATGACTAATAAAAACAAGAGAAGCTTGTGTAACTTGTACAAAATCTTTCAATAAAGATTCAATATCTTTTTGAATCACTTGATCGATACTACTTGTAATTTCATCACAAATTAAAAGCTTAGGTTGAATAATCAATGCTCTAGCAATGGCTATTCTTTGAAGTTGTCCACCACTTAATTCATGGGGATACTTTTCTAAACAAGTTTCATCTAATCCTACTTGCTTTAAAATAACTTGTACCTTTGGTAATGCTTCTTTTTTAGATAAGTGAAAAAAGTAATGATAAGGTTCATAAAGAAATTGTTTGATTTTCATTCTTGGTGAAAAGCTTTCAATGGGATTTTGAAAGATGATTTGTAAAGCTTGACGATCTTTTTTTTCTTGAAATAGATGTCCATCAAATAAGATATTACCTGATGAGGGGGATTCTATGTGTGCAAGTAATCTACCTAAAGTACTTTTTCCACAACCACTTTCACCAACAATACCGACTATTTCATTTTCATTGATTTTTAAATCAATAGGGAAAAGGATTTGTTTATCATATCTTTTTATAACTTGAGTCAATTCTAATAAAGCCATTTTTATGATCCTTTCATGATCAAAGATTTTGTATAAGGATGAGTTGGAGAAGTTAATATTTGACTTGCTTTACCTTGTTCAATAATACGTCCATCTTTGATTACAACAATTTGATCAGCTAAATATTTTGCAACTTGAATATTGTGTGTTACTAAAACGATCGTCGTTTGTTTTTTCAAATCAAGTAACAAATCTAATAATTGTTTTTGACTCACAACATCTAAACTACTTGTAGGTTCATCTGCCAAGATTAAATCAGGTTGTAATGCAAGTGTTAAAGCAATCATGACTCTTTGTGCCATTCCTCCTGAAAGTTCAAAAGGGTATTTTTCTAAAATAGATTCATCTAATAAAACTTGATTTAATAATGTTTTAGCCTTATTTCTGGCTTGTTTTTTATCTAAATGAAAATGATAATGTAGAGTTTCATAAAAATGATAGGCTATTGTTTTAAAATCATCAAAAAAGGTAAGTGGATTTTGAAAAATCATTCCAATTTTAGTTCCTCTTAATTGATCTAAATTCTCATCTTTTAATAAAGTATCTTCAAATAAAATATGTCCTTTAACTATTTTAGCGTTACTTAGAAGTAGTCCTAATGTTGCTTTTAATAGAGTCGATTTACCACTTCCACTTTGACCTACGATCACGGTAATATTCCCTTTTTCTATTTTTAAATTGATGTCTTGTAAAATGGGTTGAACGTCATAATTTAAAGATAGATCTTGATATTCTAAAATACTCATTGAATATCAATATCCTTTGTAATCATATAATAATCAACAGGATGACAAATGGCTCCTTTAACTTTTGAAGTCGTTACTGTATTTAGTGGTACATAAGAAACATAAATATTCGCTGCATCTTCTAAAATCATTTCATTCGCTTGCATAGCGAGTTCATGACGCTTGTTAAGATCAAAAATTGTTGAAAGATCTTGAATTAAAGCATCCACTTGATCATTTTTATAACGTCCTGTATTTGTTGAACCAGTAGATAAATAGCGTGCTTGTAAGAAAACTTCTGGATCTCCAGTTGGTGCAGTAGAATCATTAGCTGAACATAAATCAAATGTGCCTGCTGCTTTAATGTCGTTTACATTTTCTACTTGATTGATTTGAATTTGAACACCCATTTTTGACGCTTCGCTTTGTAATGATTGGGCAATAATATTGGCATCAGCAGAACCATGATCGGCACTTTCATAATAATTTAAAATGAGTGCTTGTCCATCTTTTTCACGAATACCATCTTGATTTGTATCTATATAACCTGCTTCATCTAAGATTTGATTAGCCTTATCTAGATCAAAATTATAATTGGTTTGAACTTCATAATAAGGTAAAGCACTTGAATAAAGTCCTGTAGCTGCTTGTCCTCCAACGAGTTTCACAATATTTTCACGATCAACACTATAAGATAAAGCTTTTCTAATATTGATATCACTTAAAAATGTAGAATCATTATTCATATAAACCACATTCGTACGTGGCCCTAACACTTCTAAAACTTGATAATCATCATTATCTCTAAATAATTCTAAGCTTGAATAATCAATCGTATTCGCTAAATCAACTTCACCGGATTGTAAAGCAAACACACGTGCATCAGAATCCGCTACTTGAATAAAATGAACATGATCTAATTTAGCCTCACCATCATAGTAACTCTCATTACGACTAGTATCAATTGTTTTTTCTGCAACAAATTCATCCACTACAAAAGGACCTGTACAGATAGGATTTGTAGCAATACTTTCATCACTTTGAGTCGTATCATAAATTGTAAAAAGAGGTTCACATAAGTTATTTAAAATCGCACCGCTTGGTGTCTTTAAATAAATCGTAAAATCTTGTCCACTTGCTTCTACATGATCTAATACAAAATAATCTGTTGCTCTTGTATTTTTTTCAAAGGCTCTTTCTAGACAAGCTTTAATATCTTCACCTGTTACTTTTTTTCCATTAGAAAAAGTAACATCATCACGTAAAGTCATATTCCAAATTGTGTCATCAACTTGTTCATAACTTTTTACTAGTCCATTTTCCACTTCATAATCTTCATTTAATTTAAATAAAGTTTCCCCTACCCCAATACGGCTAAGTACCCAACCATCATAATTATTTGTTGGATCTAAAGAAGTAGATATCCAAAACATAGCTGCATTTAATGTTTTGTTTGTTTTCGTATCATTAGAACAACCACATAATGTAATGGCTAAAAACAAACTCAATAAAATTTTGATTTTTTTCATAAATCCTCCTAATTTTGTTTAGGATCAAAATGATCACGTAAACCTTCTGCCAATAAATTAAATATTAAAACACAAATAAATAAAACAAGTCCGGGATAAATCATCATCCAAGGTGCAACTTGCATATATTGTTTACTTTCATAAAGCATAGCTCCCCATTCTGGATAAGGGGGTTGACTCGCTAAACCTAAAAAACTAAGTCCAGCCAAAGAAATCATCATATTACCAATATCGAGAAAAGCACTCACTAATATTTGAGATAAAATATTAGGCAATAAGTAACTCCAAATACGTTTATACCAAGGTACACCTGATAATTTAGCGACTACTAAATAATTTTTCTCTTTTTCTTGCTTAACTAACGCTAAAGTCAGCCTTGCATATTTTGTCCACCAAATCAGTGCTAAGGCAAAAACAGTATGAAACAAACCAGCTCCAACGATTCCAACAACCGCAATAGCAAAAATCGTATCCGGAAAAGCAAGTAAACCATTAATCAATCCATTAATAAACACTTCAACCTTACCACCAATTAAACCAGCTAATAATCCAACACTAACACCAATGATTACAATCAAAAATAACATTAAAAAAGTTAAAGCAAAAGAAGTTTTAGCTCCGCATAAAATACGGCTCAAAATATCTCTACCTAATTTATCTGTACCAAATAAATGAGTTAAACTAGGTGCTTGTAATGATAAATCATAATGTACTTCTAAAGGATCATAAGAGGCAATTTTATCTCCTAATAAGGCAATCACGATCATAATAAAAACTAGTAGAATCAACACTTTTAATTTTCTTTTCATGCTTTTTTCCTCCTTAAACGAGGATTGATGCATTGTTGTAGAAAATCAACAAGTAGATTAACGACAACATAAATAATTGCCATATATATCGCATAAGCCTGAATAATCGGATAATCACGATAGCGAATGGCTTCAACAACCATATTACCTAATCCTGGATAGGTAAAAATCGTTTCAATGATCGCTGTTCCTCCAAGTAAATGCCCAATAGATAAACCGAGTAATGAAGATAAAGAAACAAAAGCATGAGGTAAAACATGCTTATATAAAATTTGATGCATTTTCATTCCTCTTGCCTTTAACCCCACTACATAATCTTGATTCAACTCTTCTAATAAAGCATTTTGAATCAATCGTGTATAAGAACAAATCATTGGTAAACTTAAACAAATAATCGGTAAAACCAGACCTCTAAATGAATTGCCACTAATAACAGGAAACCATTTTAACTTAACTGCAAATACAAAAATAAGGATCAAAGCTAGCCAAAAATTAGGAATAGCTAGTCCTAAAAAAGTAAATCCTTTAAGTAAAGCATTTCCTATTTTTTTTCGGTGCCATGCACTGTAAATCCCTAATGGAATAGAAATTAAGAAAATAACAATAAATGAACAACCAGCTAATTTTAATGTATTTGGTAATTTAGCTAATAATTGTGTATTGACATCTTGTCCTGAATGATAAGATGTTCCTAAATCACCATGAACAACATTATTTAACCAATGACCATAGCGAATAATCACATTTTGATCTAATCCCATTTCATGACGAGTTTGATCTAAAACTTCTTGACTTGGTGTTATTCCCCGAGAAAGATAGTACATTTCAGCACTATCACTCGGTGCTAAATTTGTAATAACAAAAGTACATAAAGTAACAAAGAAAAGAACCAAAAATAAATGAATTATTTTTTTCATTATTTAATCGCATGAATTAAAAATTGACGAATCAATTCTTTTCCCTTTGACGTTTGTTCTTGATTTAAGATTTGACTTTCTACTTGACTAAAGCCAATTTCTTTTAATACTTTTTGATCATAATCTGGTCTTAACTTATAAGATAAGCTCAATTCTTTAGCTATATTATCAATAATGCTCACATTGATTCCTTCCATATGTTGATGTTCACTATGTCCATGACGATCATAATCTTGGTCTTGATAATAGTAATAATGATTTCCATCAATATTGATTAAATGCCCTTGTTTTTTTAGTACTCTAAACATTTCTTTATAAGCTTGAATTGGTTTTTCTAAATTCCATGTCACATTACGGGTTATAATAAAATCAAATGTTTCATTATCAAATTGTAAATTTTGCACATCCATTCTTTTAAAATCAATATTTACATCATTTTTCTTCGCATTATTTCTGGCTTCTTCTAACATTTTTTCACTATAATCAATAGCTGTTACTTGGCAATTTTGTTTTGCTAGAAGAACAGAAAAAAATCCCGGTCCACATCCTAGATCCAATACTTTTATTCCTGGTTTTAACTCTAGATAAGGTGCTAATAAATCTAACCATTTTTCTTGATCATAGATCAGTTCTTCTTGGTTATCTAAAGAATAACCTGAAGAACGTTGATCCCAATAAGAAGCGATTTGTTCTAATTGACTTGCCATAAAATCCTCCCATTATTTAACTAAATGATAAATTTCTTGTAAAGAACAATGATGTTCTAATGCTAATTTTTTTGCACTTTCATATTCTGGATAACATCTTTTTTCACCATCAATAAGGACTTCTTTAACTTGTAATTTTCCTAGTGATGTATCGATTTCTTTGATTTTTCTTTCTAAAATCGTTCTTTGTTCTTTACGATAACGAATACCAATGGTTGTGGTATGGGTGAAAATGATTCTTTGTAAGGATTCCATTTGTTTTTCGTTACATACGACCGTTAAACGGTAAGCTGGTCGATTCTTTTTCATAAAAATAGAAGTAAAGAAAACATCAAGCGCCCCTTGAGCAAGTAATTGTTCCATAACAAAACCTAACATTTCTCCTGTACAATCATCAATATTCGTTTCCATGACGATTATTTCATCTTTTTTTTTTCAATTTCTCCAAGTGTTACTTTTAATACATTAGGAATCACTAAATCTTTTGTTCCAGTTCCCCAACCAATTTTTTTCACATTCATGACTGGCATCATACCATAACTACTTGCGATTTCAGCAATAATAGCTGCTCCTGTTGGTGTCACTAATTCAGTATCGACATCAATTTGACGAGAAATAACATTGCTTGCTGCAAAGATTTCAGAAGTAGCTGGTACTGGTACAGAAATCATTCCATGAGCACAATGAATAAATCCATAGCCATCATTAACAACACTACTATAAATAACATCTGGATTGATTTTACAAAGTAAAATTGCTGTTCCAATAATATCTACAATTGAATCAATAGCACCAACTTCATGAAAATGAACATTTTCTAAAGTTTCATTATGCACTTTACTTTCAGCTTTAGCTACTCTCATAAAAATACGTTTTGCTAAATCTTTTGCTTTTGGATCAATATCACTGTCATCAATAATCTTATTCACATCAAATAAATTTCGGTGTTCATGATGGTGATGATGTTCGTGATCATGTTCGTGTGTATGAACATGTTCATGATGGTGTTCGTGATCATGGTCATGTGTATGTTCATGATGATCATGGTCATCATGTTCTAAATGAACATCTACATATGTTCCTGTAATTCCATTTTTCTTTGTTTTTGAAATATGGATATGGTATCCATCTACATTTAATTTCTTTAATTCATTTACTAAATAATTAGGATCATCAATTAATTCCATTAATGCTCCTAATGTCATATTTCCACTAATTCCACTACTACAATCAAAATATAAAGCTTTCATTATTCTTGTCCTCCTATACTATTAATTCGATGAGCCATAAAAGCGGCTCCAAAGCCATTATTAATGTTAACAACGCTAATACCACTAGCACAACTTGTAAGCATCGCCATCATCGTTGTGATACCTTGTAGATTTGCGCCATAGCCAACAGAAGTTGGTACAGCTATAACAGGTTTATCAACCATACCTGCTATAACCGAAGGTAAAGCCCCTTCCATTCCTGCTACTGCAATAATTGCATTAGCTTGTTTGATTTCTTCCATTCTCGCAAGTAAACGATGAATTCCTGCAACACCAACATCACTAATGAGTTGTACATGATTTCCTAAAAAGCGAGCGGTATTGACAGCTTCTTTAGCAACAAATAAATCAGATGTTCCAGCACATACAACAACGATTTTTCCTCTGTTCATAGCTACTTTTCCTGATAATAACCAGGTTTTTGCTTCTTTATCATATTCAAACATTGGGAATCGATCTTTTAATGCTAGATATTTTTCGTCACTTAATCCAGTTACTAAAATATTGCTTTGATTATGATCTAACATTTGTTCAACGATATAAGAGATTTGTTCTACACTTTTACCTGCACCATAAATGACTTCACCAACACCTGTTCTTTTTTGACGATCATAATCAATGGTCGCAATATTTTGTAAATCTTCGAGTTGTTTTTTAGCATCTTTTAAACTAATTTGGTGTTTTTCAAGTTGCTCTAAAATTTTGTCCAAGTATTTCCCTCCTAACAAAAAAGATGATTTTACACTTTGGGTTCTTATTTTCTAATAAGTTACTCACACTTCATGTGTAAAATCATCTTTCATTTATTTTTATCAAAACTTCCACTCTTAATACCTTCTAAGTCAAGGGTAACAAAGTCGAATCCAAGTTCTTTTAACTTATCAACAAGTTCACTGTGTTCTAATACTTTTGTGAAATCTTGTTTTTCAACTTCAATACGTGCTAAGTTATTAATATCACGTACTCGCATATGTTTAATCCCAATATCATGGAATAATTGTTCAGCTTGATCGATTCTTTCTAACATTTCATAAGTGATATTCGTATGATAATTAAAACGTGTCGCTAAACAAGCATTAGATGGTTTATTATAAGTAGAAATTCCAAGTTGTTTTGAATAATCTCTTATTTCTTGTTTTGTAAGTTCACATTGAGCAAGTGGTGAAAGGATACCTAATTCTTCAGCTGCTTTCATTCCTGGTCGATAAACACTTTCATCATCTTTATTTTTACCATCTAAAACATATTGAATACCATGTTTTTTTGCTTCTTCAATGACATGACGCATTACCACTTTTTTACAATGATAACAACGGTCAGGCCAATTTTCTCTAAAAGCTTGAACTTGTAAAACATCAAGTTGTATAAATTCATGAGGAATGTTTTCAACTAATTGTCTTGCTTCTGCTTGGTCTTCTTTAGACATCATGCCACCTAAACAAGTCACAGCTAATACATTTTCTTTTCCTAATGTTTTTGTAGCAACTTGTAAAACAAAGTTTGAATCTACTCCCCCACTATAAGCAACGGCTACTTTACCGTAGGATTTTAATAATTCTTGTAATTGTTCTAATTTATCCATAAACGTTCCCCTTTGTATTTTACGATAAAACATTCTTGTTTTATCAAAACCTTCATTGGTTTCATTGGTGTAATTTATAAAGTTAATTTTGGACAAAGACTACTTCAATGTAGTTTACAATTATTTTACAAGTTAAAGTTAGGTTTAAGTCAAGCCTTTTTTTCTAAAATCTTAGAAAACTTATCTATTTTCATATCTCGTTGTTTCATTTCTTGCATTTTTTAATTAATGCTTTTCTTTGTTCAACTAGGATATTGAAACATTTTTCTAAAGTATCATCTTCTTATTTTCTCAAATAGGATACTTTTTAATCGCTTCTACGCCTAATCCAACATTACGTATACATCTTACAAATTCTAATCTTTCTAAATTTTCTCTTTGATAATCTCGAATACCACTTTTTGATCTTTTTACTTTATCAAGTAAGCCAATTTATTCATAGTAACATAAAGTATCCGATGTAATTTCATAGCATTCACTTACTTCACTGATCGTCATAGTATCACTTTCTATTCAAAAATGTTCTTTGTGTAATTCTTTTAAAATGAACCATATTTTCTTTAACCATACCTAAATTAATTGGTTCAAAATAATTCAAATCAGGATCACTATCAGGTAATAATTCAACTAAATCTCCTGTATAATACTCATACCCCTTTAACAATTCGACTAAATCATCAGGTTTATATTGAAAAGCCGGTTTATCGATATCAAATTGAAGATAGTGTAATAAATGAATAATAAAGTCAATACAACTATAAGCTTTATATGTTTCAAATCCTTGTAGCAAAGGAAAAGATAAAACGGAATAAAGATTATACATATATTCTTCATCTTCATAAACTTCTTTAATGATTTTTCGCACCCCTTCATATTCAACAACATTAACAGGTACGCGAAATATTTTAACCGGTACTTTTACATTTCTTTTTAATGTAAAACGATCCACATTTTCTTTAACTAAACCACCCACAAATGGTAATTTGTGTTTACTTCTAGCAAAGCCATAAATTTCTTTAAACTGATCATCTAAAATAACAGATGAATGATTATAAGTATTGTGTCCTACTTTTCTTATCAAATAACCAAATCGTGTTTGAGTCACTGATATCATAAAATAAATATAATGTTGCATAAATACACTTCCTTAAATACACAATTATTTTCATTATACCTTATCTTTAGAATATTACCATCTTTTTTCATAATTAAAAAAAGAAGTCTTACTTATAGACCTCTTTTCGATGACCAATAGAAAGCATTAATATAATTAATCTATCATCCACTATATCACATATAAGACGATAATCCCCAACTCGATAACGCCATTGATTTTTCAAATTTCCCTTTAATGCTTTACCCTGTTCTCTAGGATCATTACAACCTACAAGGTTCTTATTAATCCAATTCATAATCATTATTTTTGTATACTGATCCATTTTTTTAATTTGTTTTTTCGCTGTTTTAGAATATTCTACTTTATAACTCATAATCCTAATTCCTTCATAAGATCTTCATGAGAAATTGTTTCAGGATCTTTTAAATATTCGTTATGTGCCCACTCAGCTAAGGCAATATCATACTCATCTTCAATTTTTTCTAATAATGCTCTTTTTAAAGCTTCACTTAGTGAGCATCCATGGAGTTTTGCATAACTTTTAAAAAGTTTTTCCTCTTCATCATTAAGTCGAATTGAATAACTCATAAAACCACCTTCCTTGTAATACATTGTACTACACTTATTAATATATGTCAAATTACAAAAAAACATTCTTATTTTAAGAATGTTTTATAATCTTCATAGTTTTTCTTTAATAATTCAGGTGTATTCAAATGATATGGACAATGTTGCATACATTTTCCACAATGAACACAATCTTCAATTTTTTTCATTTCTGCTTGCCAATGTTCGTTTAACCAACTTGCTGCTGGTGCTCTTCTTAACATTAAAGACATTCTTGCGCATTGGTTAATTTGAATTCCTTTTGGACAAGGCATACAATAACCACATCCACGGCAGAAATCTCCAGCCAATTCTTTGCGATCATGAGCAATTAATGCTTGAATTTCATCTGTTAATTCTGGTGCTTTTGTTTGATAAGAAAGGAATTCATCTAATTCACTTTCTTTTTGAATTCCCCAAATTGGTAAAACATTATCAAATTGAGCTAAATAAGCATAAGCTGCATCAGAACGATTGATTAATCCTCCAGACAAAGCTTTCATACAAATAAATCCAATATTGTTTCCTTTACATTTGTTGACTAGGTCAATATCTTTTTGATCAGCTAAATAGCTAAATGGGAATTGAATTGTATCGTACAATCCACTTTCACAAGCTTCAATAGCCACAGGTAAACGATGGTTTGTTAAACCGATAAAATGAATTTTACCTTGTGCTTTCGCTTCTAGCATTGCTTCATATAATCCTGTACCATCTCCAGGCTTTGGACAAAATGATGGGTTATGGAATTGATAAATATCGATATAATCTGTTTTTAAATTATGTAAACTTGTTTCAAGATCTTGCCAAAATCCTTCTACTGTAGTTGATCCTGTTTTTGTAGCAATATAAATATCTTTTCTGACATCACTTAAAGCATTTCCTAATTTTTCTTCGCTATCACTATACCATCTTGCACTGTCAAAGAAGCGAATACCTTGATCGTAAGCTTTTCTTAAAATTTTTGTAGCATCTTCACCTGTAACACGTTGAATTGGTAAAGCACCAAATCCATTACGGTTTACAGTAATGCCTGTTCTTCCTAATGTTACTTTTTCCATCCTCTTTTCCTCCTTAACATTATTTTACTACATAGAGTAGACTCTATGTCAATAAAAAAAAGAACCAACACTGTGGTTCTTAAGCTTCTTTTAACTTTTTAAAGTTAGAAAAGGCAACAATTAATCCAAGTACAACAAGTAATACAGCAAAGAATAATTGTAACCCTTGCGTTAATAGATCAATTGATCCTGTTGTTTGCCATGCAACAATAATTGCATAAATAGATTGTCCTAATGAAGTCATCGTTACAACTAACATGATACACATTGGAATCCATAACATAAATCCTTTTCTTCCTGTTGTTTTTAAGAATACAGATAATGAAATTAAAACTAATGCAGATAATAATTGGTTACTTGCTCCAAATAATGGCCAAATGTTTGTATAACCACCTAAAGCTAATACATAACCAAAGAATAATGTAATGATTGTTGCAGCATATTTATTTTTAAAGATTTTAGCTAATCCTTTTTCATTACCACCATTATCACATAATTCTTGTAAAGACATACGTCCAATACGAGCAACAGAGTCTAATGAAGTTAAAGCTAAAGCTGAAACAGACATCGCCATTAAACAAGTAGCTACATGACTAGGCACTCCTAATTTTCCAAGTAATCCAGATACTCCAGTAGAGAATAATTGGAATGGTGTTCCTTCTGGTAATTTACCACCGGTAGCCAGTGATGAAACAATAACGATAACTAAAACAGCAAGTAATGATTCAAGTAACATAGCCCCATAACCAACTAAACGCATATCTTTTTCATTAGCGATTTGTTTAGAAGATGTTCCACTTGATACAAGTGAATGGAATCCTGAAACAGCACCACAAGCAATCGTAACAAATAATGTTGGGAAAATAAATTTTCCGTTTACTTCAAATCCTGTAAATGCAGGTAAATTCATTGTTGGATTAGAAACGAATACCCCAACTACAGCACCAGCGATCATTCCTACTAATAAGAAAGTAGTTAAATAATCACGAGGTTGCATCAATAGCCACATTGGTAAAATGGATGCCAAGAATAAATAAGCAATAATAATATAAATCCAAAAACTACGATCGATACAAATTGGAAAAGCAATCCCTACAGCGATCATGGCAATTAATAATATAATTCCAATAACAAGTTGTACACCTTGATTTGGTTTTTTATAACGTATAAATAACCCAAATAAAATAGCGACAACAATAAATAACATTGAAATAGAAGCTGTTGTCCCATTGATTGTATTAACAGCACCTGTTGCATCAATACCATCAAATGTTCCAGCAACGATATCTGTAAAAGCAGCAATAACAATTAATGTAAATAACCAACAGAAAATCAAGAACATTTTTTTACCTGTTTTACCAATGTATTGTTCAATAATTAATCCCATTGATTTTCCTTCATTTTTTACAGATGCATATAAAGCACCAAAATCATGAACTGCTCCAAAGAAAATACCACCTACGATTACCCATAATAAAGCAGGTAACCATCCAAACATTAAGGCAATAACTGGTCCTGTTACCGGTCCAGCTCCAGCAATTGATGAAAATTGATGAGCAAATACCACCCATTTAGAAGTAGGAACATAATCTTGTCCATCTTCTTTTTGATATGCAGGAGTTGTTGCCTTTGGATCGATCCCCCATGTTTTTTCTAAATATTTACCATATCCAAAGAATGCGCCTGCAAGAGCGATAAGTGCCAATAATAAAACTAATAAACCGTTCATAAAAATTCCCCCTAATAAACACACTTTAATGTTCCCTAATTATTAGCATGTTTTACATTATACCTAAATTTTGCAATTGTCAATGTTATTTTCGTAAATTTTGTAAGTAATCGCTACCATATTGTCTTTTTTTGAATATTTTTAAAAGTTTACCATAAACTTTGTATTCAAATTTGTTATTAAAACAATTGTATACTAAAATTCATTCTATTTTATAGATTTATTTTTTATTTTCAATTCAATTTATATAAATAAGTTTTCTAATTTATTTCATTTGATTTATGCTATAATAACCTCGTTAGGGGGATTTTTTTATGTTTGATATACTTAAAGAACAATTATTAGATTTATTTCAGCATTTCATTGTTTTTATAAAATGGATTTTAATTGCATTATTAGTTGGAGGTATTGTTGGACTTATTGCCAGTGGTTTTTATTACAGTATGACTTTTGTGACAAAATTTCGTATGAGTCATGACTTTATGATTTTTCTATTACCAATTGGTGGCTGTATCATTATTGCTTTCTATCATCTATTAGGTGTTAAAGTCGTTAAAGGAACAAACTTAGTCATTAGTTCTATTCGTTCTGATGAGCCAATTCCTTTTAAAATGGCACCACTTATCTTTGGTTCAACTGTAATTACCCATTTAGTTGGTGGTTCTGCCGGTCGTGAAGGTGCTGCTTTACAACTTGGTGGGAGTATTGCTCAACAAATTGGGAGAATATTGCACTTAGATGATAAAGACTTACATATTATTACCATGGCAGGAATGTCTGCTGCCTTTACAACCCTTTTTGGAACACCTATTACAGCAACACTTTTCTCTATGGAAGTCGTTAGTGTTGGTTTAATGTATTATGCAGCCTTAATACCATGTGCATTTAGTTCGATTGTCGCTTACAGTGTTGCTCATTATTTCCATATTGCGCCTGAACATTTTAGTATTGTATCTATTCCTAAATATTCAGCTTTGACATTTGGCAAAGTCATGATTTTAGGTATTCTATGTGCTATTTTAAGTATAATCTTTTGTACATTACTTCATCAAGCTTCTCACTTTTTTAGCGATCATTTTAAAAATAGTTATTTTAAAGTACTCACTGGAAGTGTCATCCTAATTATTCTATATCTAATCTTTTCTAGAGATTATGCTGGAGCAGGGATGAATATTATTGAAAAAGCCATTGAAGGTGATGTTAAAGCGGAAGCATTTATTTTAAAAATGATCTTTACGGCCATTACTTTAGGTTGTGGTTTTAAAGGTGGAGAAATTGTTCCTAGCTTTTTTGTAGGTGCTACATTTGGTTGTTTAATGGGACAAATACTTCATATTAGCCCATCAATGTGTGCAGCGCTTGGTTTAGTTGCTTTATTTTGTGGTGTAACCAACTGCCCTATGACTTCATTAATATTAAGTTTTGAACTTTTTGGATTTGATGGTGTGCTTTATTTCTTACTCATTGATGCAATCAGTTATATGTTATCTGGTTATACTGGTTTATATAAAGAACAAAAGATCATGTATTCTAAATATAGTCCTATCTATATTAATCAAAAAACAAAATAAGGTTGCCTTTTGGCAACCTTATTTTATTTTATTCCATTCTTTATCTAGAATTTATGTTCTTAATAAAGTTCCTTGTTTAATATTATTTATTTGATCATCCTTTAACGGAAAGAATGACTTATATTTGTTTAGTTCTTGAGTAAATAAATCTGGTATTCCTTTTATCCTATCTATTTGTGTTAATAATGAGGTGTTAATGCAGTAAAAAGGATGTTCCTAGTCTAAGAACATCCCCTTTACTATTTACTTTCTTTTGATAATCTTAAATAAGTTAAGCCATAAAAAACACCTAAAGTAGTCATTAAGTAAAGACATGCTTGACCGTAATTCATTGGTAAGTAATAATCCATTATTGGTTCTAATAACTTTGCATCAATAATCAAATTACAAAGTGAATTATAGAAAGCTAGAGATACGATTACTTCTAAAGTAATAAAACTAATAAACATAAATACTAATGTTTTTCTTGTTAAATGTGCTTTCTTTACTAATCGATAGTAAACAACATTACTGATTATAAATCCAACTAAAGAAAGAATAAGGGTTGGTAAAACGAGTTGCATATTTTCTTTAAGATAATACGTACCTACATCTTTATAATACTTGTAATCACTTGCTACTTTTGCAGTAGAAACAATCTCTTGAACTTTTATTTTAAAATTATCTAATGAAGTGCCTTTTTTAAGTTGAACACGGTAAATAACACTCTTTAATAAACCCTCTTGACCTAATTGTTTTAATGTATTTTCCATTGTTTCATAAGGTATCAAGATAATATTTGTACCATAAAGTTCACCATAGTTTTTATCTAATATACCTGCTACAGGTAATGATAATGTAAGTGGATAAGATGCATCATTATTTGGATCATCCACGTTTGAAATATTAGCAAATCCATTTAATTCCATTGATGTATCCTTATTTGGTGCAAGTCCTATTTGACTAGCAATATTTTGTGAAATATAAATGTCATCTTCATTGCCTGTTAAATAAGAACATTTTGCTTTTACATTTTGAAAATCAAAATAAGATTTTATAAAGAAACTTTCTAAATACGTATTATCATCTACTTTAATATTGTAATAAGATTCATCCGTTTCTTCACTATTTCCATAGAGTTGATAATCTGGATAAAGCTTTTCAACACAATCTAAAGCTTGGATTTGTTTAATTTCTTCTTGGCTAAATGCCTTGTTTAAACTATTTAATAGAAATCCATATCCTGGTAAACGATTATCTTCAGGAAATTGATAAGTTTGATTAACTAAATAAACTTCATTTGAATCATGTAAAGATGTACGAATTTTAGATAATTGAATACTCATTGTTCCTTTCCATAAAGAAGTAAAAACAATACTCACACATAAACAAGCAATCATAACATAAACTAAACTTTGAATAATAAATACTTTATTCTTTTTCATATTAATCACTCATTTCTATTATTAATTTTTATTGGATTTATCAGCGCTTCCATTCCCTACTTTGATTGTATCGTGGTTTCTTATTATATTCAATGCAAAAAATTATTTTTATTATCCATTTGTATTTTTTAATTCCGTAACCATTGTACCATGCTTTTTCTTCCATCTAAAATAAGATCCAGTCCTAAATGAATTCCTATTAAATAAATATAATCAACCATCTGAATATTTCTAAACAATAATGCAACAACTAAATAAATAACTGACGCAATAAACCATTTATAAATGAAAACAAACCAATATTGATCACTTACCATACGCAACAAAACATCCATTTTTAAAACAGACTGTATACTTTGTATATTTAAAAAGAACATTAATACATTTATAAAGATGAAAATACTCATTTTAATCATTTGAATTTCCTTTTTGTTTTTTTGTAGTTGTTGGTAATTACGATAAAAACTAGAAAGATCATTTTTTACCATTAAAGTATTTAATGTATTTGTATCAAATTGATCTAAATCAACAAAATAACTAGTATAATCTGTACTTGGTAAATTCTCATAAGGAACAAGAATAACCAATTTATTGGTTGGATAAAGAGCTTTATCGATCATTTCAAATTGATCATATTCTTTATCAGCTATGGTAATTTTTGAAAGAGAAGACAGTAATGAAAAAGGGTCAGATAAATAAATCTTATTTACATCATAATCAAATGGTTCTGGGTAATAAGGAATAACTTGTACTTCTTTTGTGATTTCATCTAAACTCACTTCCATTTTGTATTCAAAATAAGGATAACAAATTCGATAATCTGCTAACTTTTGATTATTCGATAAAACAATTTGTGACTGGATTTGATTAGATAAGATTTCATTTTTTTGTTGATAAAGCTGATTAAAATAGTTTGAACAAAGAAAATTAATTTGTCCTAATAAACAGGCAATGACAAAACAAAGAGCATATTTTCTATAACTTTTCATAAACCCAGCCATCCTTTACTTCATATTTTTTATCCGCTAAATCAAATAAACGTGGATCATGAGTAATCATAATAATTGTTTTATCCTTTTGATTTTTTAATACTTCTTTTAAACACTGTGTATTATAATCATCTAAAGGAGCAGAAGGTTCATCTAATATCAAAATATCACGATTTAAAGAAAAAGACATAGCTAATGCTAAACGCATTTTTTGACCACCACTAAGTTTTTTTAATGAATGTTTAGGCCAATAATCTAAATTTAGTCGTTTCATAGAATCATAAACACGATCTACTTGAACCAAATTCAATTTACAATAGAGATCGATATACTGTTTCATTGTTAAATCTACATCTAAATAAGGTGTTTGTAATACATAGGCTCGTTTAGCTTTTTTCATGGGTTTATTATTGTAATAATAATCTTTAACCCTTCTTTCAAGAAGTGCAAGTTTATAAAAAAGTAAAGTTTTTCCTACACCATTTTCACCTAAAATTAAGGTAATACCCTGATCAAATTTTAAATCACCTTGTAATGTAACTGGATATTGAATATGAATGTTTTTTAACTCTAACATATTACTCTTCCATAGTACTATGCATAATAAAACAAATACCTAAACTATACATAAGAATTTGCATATAAGATATCGGTGATGTAACTTGATCTGCAATTAAAATATTTAAATGGTTTAGATACTTTATAATAAAATAGACAACTAAACTACTCATAACTGTACTTATTAATGTATTAACAATAACAACAATTCCTTTTTTAAAAAACATTTCCTTCTTTGTTAATCCATAAAATTGTAATAATGTATCTTCATGTTGACGATTATTTTTAGTTATATGACGTTCAAATAGAATAACAATTAAAACAAGTACAATAGCACCAATAAAAAGTCCCTTATTAAAAGTATCTGATATCGCATTAGCCATATAATTAGACATCGATTTACGACAATCTAATTTACTTATTAAAAGAATATTTTCATCAATTTTAAATAATTCCTCTTGTAAATCCTTATAGTCATTTTGATTTTTTAGATAGACCGTATAAACATTTGATGTATAAGGAATTTCATCTTCTTTTAAAGTGTATTCTTGTTTTGCATCATTAATCATTTGAACCATATCTTGTTGATCAAAAACAACATAATATGCCATTTCATAGTTATAATAATACGGATTTAAAACACCTTTTACTTTAAATGTACCTTCTTTATCAACATAAACATTTGTCATTTCTTCAATTAAACGATCATTGGCATCATAGTAATAAGATTTTTCTTTTGCAACAGGTACTTTATAGTGTAATGTCACTTTACCGTCTTGAACTAATCCTTCTTCATACAAAAATTTTGAAACATAAATACCTTCATCATTAAAAATCTTAGTACAATAAGTATCCAAAGGTTTTACACTACTAATTATGACATCCCCTTCATCAAAAAGAAATTGATTATACTCATACATTTCTTCTATTTGTGGTAATGAGTGCACTTGTTGGTAAATCGTATCTGGCATTGGAAAACTGCTCCCCCATAAATCAATTGGCATAGGGTTTCCTGTTCGATCTTGAGTTAGATAATCAATAATATATTCCTCTTTATCGATTGTATTTTCAATCAATTTTGTATAAGTTTTAGGCCAATTGGCTTGCCTTATCGCGATAATCGCAAAGGCAGAAATAAAAACACAAAACAAAGATACCAATAACCATCTTACCTTATTTGTTTTTAGTTTACTTTTATAATAATGTAAGTAAAATGCTTTTGGTAATTTAAATGCTTGTTTTCTAGTAGCTTTTGTTTGTTCTAAAGGGCTTTGTTTTGTTAAAAAAAGTTGTTGATGATCAATTTCATAGATTTCATCAAAATAATCTTGTAACTCTCGATCATGAAAAATAACTAAACAATAACATTGATGTTCAACAACATAATCTTTTAATTGTTTGATACATTCATGTTTTGCATGCTTATCCATATTAGCAAAAGTTTCATCAACTAGAATCAAATCATAATCGTTTAAAAATAATTTTCCAAATTCACATTGATTTAATTCTCCACCAGAAAGTTGCTTGATCATCTTATCTGCTTGAACTAAATTTTCGTTTAATATCGGATGTTCTATTCCACATAAATACTGATGTAAAATATAATTATCTTTCACACTCATATCTTCAAAAAATTTATTTTCTTGTTGTAAGTAAAGCAGTTTTCCTCTTAGATCTTGAATGGTTTGAATCTTTTGATTATCTATTGTATAAGAATCATAACTCATTTCTTTTAGTTTCAATGCTACACCATTTAACAAAGAAGTCTTCCCTAGTCCACTTTGTCCTACTAAACCTGTAAGTTTTCCTCTTTTTAATCTTAGACGCGTGTCTTTTAATAAAATCAATTCACCAAACTGTAATTTAATATTATCAATTTTTAACATATTCACCACCACTTTCTTTAAAAAATTTATAGAATAGTTAAATTGATCAGATAAGTTAGCGTTTTCATCCTAATTCAATAATATATTGAAATTTATATGTTGTCAAGTTGCTAATTTTAATTTTAATATAAAATTATATCTTTTTTTAGGTATGCCTTTAATTAATAAAATGATCAATTTGAATTAAATTTTTACTATTTCTTTGTAAAATAAAAGAGCTGAATAACTCAGCCCTAAATTCTATTATTTAGAAATGATTTCTACTCCATCTTCTGTAACTAAGAAAGTATGTTCCCATTGTGCTGATAACTTACCATCATCGGTGTAAGCTGTCCAATCGTTTTTACTTCCTAAATGAATATTTTTTGTTCCTTGGTTAATCATTGGTTCAATCGTAAATACCATTCCTGGAACGATCACTACAGTAGGTTCATTAGGTTTAAAATGAAATACGTATGGATCTTCATGCATTTTTAATCCTACACCATGTCCACAGAATTCTCTAACAACACTGTATCCTAAACTTTCTGCATAGGTTTGAATCGCTTCTCCAATATCTCCAATAGTACTTTCCCAAGGTTTGATTGCTTCCATTCCTTTATATAAACAATTTTTCGTTTCTTCGACTAATTTTTTAGCTTCTTCGCTTACTTCTCCAATTAAGAACATTCTTGATGCATCAGCAAAGTATCCATTTAAATTAGTAGTTGCATCTACATTAATGATATCTCCATCTTTTAAAATAACACTAGGATCTGGGATACCATGACACACTTCATCATTTACAGATGTACAAATACTTTTTGGATATCCTTGATAGTTTAAATCAGCAGAT
Source organism: uncultured Erysipelotrichaceae bacterium (assembly GCA_900550005.1). Classification (GTDB taxonomy): domain Bacteria; phylum Bacillota_I; class Bacilli_A; order Erysipelotrichales; family Coprobacillaceae; genus Beduini. The sequence continues at coordinate 3,518 of URQL01000005.1, read as the reverse complement.
TTAGCACCATGTTCTTTTAAATAAGCTTGTGTCATTTGATCAATTTCTTCAGTTGACATTCCTGCTTTAATATTTTGTTCAATATAATCTAATAGTCCATTATTAACTACTGCAGCTTTACGGATTCCTTCGATTTGTTCTTCATTTTTAATCATTTTATGCGTAGGGATTTTGTGTCCTGCTCTTTTTAATTGTTCTAATCTTTCATCAAAAGCTAAATGACATTTCTTATATTTTTTATGGCTACCACACCAACATTCATCATTTCTTGATAATTTCATTTTTTACATTACCTTCTTTCCTTATTTATTATACCATTACATTAAAATAAAAGTATTATTTTTTTTGTCAATTAATCCATACTTATTTTAGGTGATAAAATGAAAAGAAGCAATCAAAATTTTATAAATGAAAAAGATTATTGTGAACAATTAGGACTTCTTATCCATGAAGCGCGTAAAAACAAGCATTTTTCTCAACATGCATTAGCTAAAAAAGTAGGCATTTCCAATCAATTACTTTCAAACTATGAAAGAGGTCTATCTATGCCTAATCCTTATTTATTAAATGAACTTTGTAAATGCTTAGAAATCCCTTATGATTCTCTCTATGAATTATTATCTGTTACTCCTTCTAAACTTACACATGAACAAATTAAATTGATTTATGAATTACTTAATTTAAATTTAGACGATACCATGTGTCAAGCTTTGACTTTATTTAGCCGTTCTCTTATTAAAAATTACAATAAGTTAAAACAAAGTAATAAAAATAATTCATAATTCAAATACTTTATATAAACATATAAAAAGTAGGATTGCTCCTACTTAGCTAACAATTTAATTGTTTCAATACTTTCCTTTTTCGCAATAGCTAAAAATAAAGAATCGTATTGCTCTAATGTTAAATTGTTTAAAAATGAAGAATCTTCTTGAGGATAGTTAATTTCAAATAATTGAATCACACTATCCTTTTTTGATTCTAATGCACCTTTTGCTTCACCAATTACAATGCCATCTTCTTTACCTAAAGAGTAACCTTCTTCTTTATTAAGTTTGTTCTTATATCTTTCGGATTTTAAATACTCTTCTCTTTTAAATGCAGCTAAACGTAATAAGTCATCTTCATTAAATTGATTTACTTTTTCTTTCATACGTGTGACCACCTCGTTTTCTAATTCAAGTATATCATGAGTTAGTCCTTTATCCAATAGATTAACATACAATTCTTCATCATTAAGATGGGCTAAATCTTTTTGTTTTAAAATATCATTGATATAAGGAATAAAAACAAAGGTAGAGTACAGATTTGTTCCTAAATAGGGAAGTTGATCTTCTTCTAAACGTACATAAGTACTTGATAATTTATGTATCCTAGGGTCATAATCATTTAAAAAAATGAGTTGATAAACGGGATTCGTTTCACTATAGTCTTTACCTCTTTTAGATTGATTAACAACAAGTTCAAATCCATAATGTTCAAAACGAATAAAATCAGCGATAGATACAGCTTGTTGCATTTCGATATTGACAAGAGAACCATCTTGAAGTTCAGCTAAAATATCCACAGTCATACTTTTATCATCACGAATATAAAGAGATAATTGAGGATTAAGAACTTTAATCTTAATACATTGTAGATGAAGGAATTTTTCAATCACGAGTTTAAAGAAGAAAAAGGTATTAGAATCATCAGGATCACGATAAAGAAAATGAGTAAAGATATCATTTTTAAGATTAGTGAGTTTAGGTGCAATAACTTTTGTTTCTTTGATTTTCAATAAATCGCCTCCTCACTATTATTATTCGAAAAAAATCTGCAAATGACTTACAAAAATTAAAGAAAATTTCATTTTATATTTCAAATGTTACCGAATTATCAATTATAAAATTTTCATTAATTAAAAATATTAAAATAATTATTGCATTTATGTAAACTATACCTTATTATAAGAGTAAAGAAAGCGTTTCCTATAATCAACAAAGAAAAGGAGGAAAGTGCCATAAAGAAACTAAGAACATGCTGTTTAGGAATATTTAGTTTATGTTTATTATTACCTTGGGATATTGCTTATGGAACAGGTTCAGCTTTTAATCCTATGATGCCTGTCTTTAATCATATTAGTTGGTACTTAAATGCTGGAATGCTTATTATTCCAATTGCTTTAATTATGGTTTGCTTAATGAAATTAAAATACAAAAAATCATTATCCAAAACCATCTTAGCTCTAATATTACTCAATATTGTAGTAGATTTATGTATGATCATAAAAGTAGTTTATCCTGATTATCTTATTACAATGCAATACAGTAACCAAGCTTCTTTACTAAAATATAGTATGGTTTATTTAATTAGTTTAGGATCGCTTATTTGTTTATTCTTTAATCAATTAATTACAAATAAAAAAAGTTAATAATACTTTTTGAGAGGGGGGGACTCATCATGAGAAATACAAAATCAAGTTCTTACATTTTAATTCTTTTAATAATGTTACTAACATTGGTTAGTGGGGCTTATAATTTTTATAGAACAACCATTTTAAGTTCCATTGCTTTTAGTAATCCAGCACTCTACTTCTTTTTACGCCATATTGCTTATGGATTAATCAATATGATTTTAGTAATGGTTCATTACTATGGAATAAGTTATTGCTATAAAGATACAAAATATTTAGAAATACTATCCATATTGAGTATTGTATTAGCAATTGCTATTACTATTATTTCTAAGAATATCATGGTATCCTTTTGGGTAGATAGCTCAGCTTTACTCTTTGGATTTACTTTGATTCATTTATTCTTACAAAGAAAAAAATTGGAATAATGTAGAAGTCATCAAATCTTCTACATTAAAAAAATTACTAAAATAATTTTAATAATATTAATATAAGAAAAGAGGAATGACTTATGAAAAAAATATTTACTTGTGCTATTTGTACCTTATTAGTAATGTCTTGTATGGCTTGTTCAAATAAAACAAGCAAACCTAAAACAACAGATAATGTCATCATAGGAACAATGAATGAAGAGGATTATACTTATGATTTAAACAATTCAAGTATTAGTGGTAAGCTATCTGTAAATGGGGATGAATTAAAAAAAGTAACTTTTAGTTTTACCGATCCTCAAGATAAAGTTTTGCAATCACTAGAACTTAGTAATGATGAATTAAAAGACAAAAACCAAGTACTATTTTCTACTAGCAATGATGAAAATAATGTTTTAACAATTACAATGCAATTAGGTGATAAAACAACAAGTACAACTATTGAAGATTGTCGTTACTTTATTGCTAAAGGTTATCGTAATAATCAAAATGAAACAGATGATTTTAAAAATCTTCAATTCTTAGAATATTATCCTAATTCTAATGAAGATGTTGAAGTTGCTTCGTTTACAAAAAACAATGATTTAAATGCAACTTACAGCTTTAAATTAAAAGTTGAATAACAAATGAAAAAAGGTTAAGGGCAATCTACTCTTAACCTTTTAAGTTCTATTTTTTACTTAAATAATGCT